>CAWUJR010000039.1:0-15508 GCA_963922375.1 uncultured Robbsia sp. | reverse complement strand
TGCCCAACGCTTTCATCTTGCGCGCAATCTGCGCTTCTTCAGTATCCAGCCCCCCGAAGAACAACACATCGACATGCTTTGCTTTCAACGTGGTCAAGACGCTGCTGAAGTCGATCGTACTCGCATCGACGAATTCGTGATCGACGACCGTACCGCCGTTTGCTTCGACGCCTTTTATAAACTGAGTGGCAAGCCCTGCACCGAACGCGGTACGGTCGTCGATGACGCCGATATGCTGCCCTTTCAGGGTCTTCACCGCGTAGGCACCGGTGATCGCACCGCTCAGGTCATCATGCCCCATGATGCGGAACGCGGTTTTGTAACCTTGTAGCGTGTATTGATGACCGGTTGAGGTCTCCGCAATTTCAGGAATACCAGCCGTGTTATAGATTTTCGACGCGGGAATGCTGCAGCCTGTATTCCAGTGACCGACGACACCGACGACGTGATGATCGACCAAATCTTGTGCGACGGTCACCGCCGTGCGCGGGTCCGATGCGTCATCGACGGACATCAGCGCAAAAGTGACCGGCTTGCCGTTCAGCGTCGGATGCTTCGCATTCGCGTCGCTGATCGCAAGTTGCGCGCCATTTTCCAGGTCTTTGCCAATCCGAGCGGACGGTCCTGTCAGCGGTCCGGCGATACCGATCAAGATCGTTTCCGGTGCGCCGTCCGCCTGTGTGGCGGCATGTGCGGATGTGATGCCGCTCAGCGATAACGCGGCGGATAAAGCCAATGCCATCGGTTTGACGAGCGAACTAATGGTGGTAACAGCAGAGTCGATGCGTTGCAGATTTTCCCGTGCCATGGTTCTTTTATAAAAAGTAAGTCAGTTGCCAAGCGTCGACGTGGTGAATGAAATAATGGGATGGAGGCGACAGGGATTGCCGCGTCGCTTATAGCGCGTCTTTGAAGAGTCGATTTGCCGCGCTATTGAACCGCTCGTTTGAGCCGCTCGGATTGAATCGTTTATCGTTTCATTATCTGATCAAGCCGCGTGAGGAATCCGGTCGATGGTCGTCAGAACCGACTTTGTATCGGCGACGGCACCGAAAACGCCGCTTTTCTTGATCAGCAGCTTTAGCGCGGCTTCATGCACCGCCTCCGTACCCGCAGCCGTCGCATCGGACACGGTCAACGTGTCATAGCCCCGGTCGAGCGCTTCGCGCACGGTCGTATGAATACAGCAGTCCGTCGTCAGACCGGCAAAAATGAGATCTCGAATACCGTTGTCCCGCAGGAACCTATCGATGTCGGTGGTCGAAAATGCGCCATACGATGGTTTGTCGAAAATCGCTTCCCCGGGCCATGGAGCGACTTCGGGAATGATTTCCCAGCATGGTTCGCCATCGATCAGATAGCGACCGTTGGGGCCGGTATCGCCTACCGCCACCCCTTGGCCATCGGCACCGCGCCATAAACGATGCGCTTGAACGTCGGAGAGATCCGCTGCGAATGTTTCGCGGGTATGGCAGACGGTGATGCCTTTCGCCCGGCATGCTGCCAGCAACGCCTGGATGTTCGGAATGGGGCGGCGCAGTGCGGTGAGATCGAAGCCGAAGCCCGCCATATAACCACCATCGGCGCAGAAGTCTCCTTGGACGTCGATGACGATCAATGCGGTCGTCTCAATGGAAACCCGACGATTGAGCGGAAACGCATAAGGAACGGCATCGATACGGTCAGACGAGAAACGGGTGGACGGCATGATGATGTGCGTGAGGTTAGCGATGGATCGGCGTCCGACGAGGGGACAGAAATAAGGCAGCGGAAAGTGACGCACTCGGCGGATGTGCGCCACTTCGCGCATTACACGGTGGCGACGCGGCCCGCACTTTCGACAATCGCATGCAGCAGCACGTTCGCCCCCGCCGTCGACCAGTCAAGAGTGATGGCTTCGGCCTCGTTATGGCTCAGGCCGCCGACGCATGGAATGAAAATCATCCCGGTCGGTGCCACGCGCGCGAGGTAACAGGCATCGTGTCCAGCACCCGATACGATGTCCATATGCGAAAGATTCAATGTCTGCGCTGCATTTCTGACCGCTGCGATGCAGTCCTGCGCAAACGGCACCGGCGCGTAGTCGAAAATTTGTGAGATGTCGGCGTCCAGGCCGAGCTGCGTCGTGATCCGTTGCACCGCCTCGCGCAGGCGCGCATTCATCTCTACGAGCACATCGGCACTGGGATGACGGAATTCAACGGTAAAAAAGCACTCGCCGGGAACGGTGTTGCGCGAATTCGGCCGTGCCTCGATCATGCCGACTGTCGCCCGTCCGTGCGGTGCGTATTCCCTGCCGAGTCCGTCGACGAAGTCGATCACGCGTGCTGCGCCAACCAGCGCGTCGCGCCGCAATGCCATCGGCGTGGTGCCCGCATGCGCATCGGTACCGCGGAACGTCAACTCGTACCAGCGCTGCCCTTGCCCGGCCGTCACGACGCCGATCGTTTTGCCCGCGTGTTCGAGCACCGCGCCTTGTTCGATATGCAGTTCATAAGCGGCATGGATCGGATAGCCGCCAACCGGCTCCGCGCCGGCATAGCCGATGTCCTGCAACGCCTGTTGAATCGTCGTGCCGGCCGCATCGGTGCGTGCCAATGCAAAGTCCAGGGTAAAGATCCCGGCAAACACGCCGGAGGCAATCATCGCCGGAGCGAATCGAGAACCCTCTTCATTGGTCCAGACGACGACGTCGATCGGGTGTTCGGTTTCGATGGCAGCGTCGTTCAACGCCCGGATGACTTCCAGGCCGGCGAGCACGCCATAGATGCCGTCATATTTGCCGCCCGTGGGCTGCGAGTCGGCATGCGAACCGGTGACAACCGGGGCCGCGCCCTCTTGGCGCCCTGGGCGACGCGCGAAGATGTTGCCGATCGCGTCAATACGGATTTGGCATCCGGCTTGTTTCGCCCAATTGACAAAGAGATCGCGCGATTCTCGATCGAGCTCGGTAAGCGCCAGTCGGCACACACCGCCCTTCGGCGTAGCGCCGATCTGCGCCATGCGTTCCAATGACGCCCACAGGCGCGGCCCGTTTACCGAAGGAAGGGAAATGCTCGGCTGCAGCGCCACGTCCTGGAGTTGCGACACCAAGGAATTAACCATGCGTGGACTCCGACGCAGACGCTGCGGTGTCCGTCATCCGATACCGGAAATCGCAACGAGGGCCGCCCTGCATCAGCGTGGTGGTCCGCGTCAATTCGATACGTGGATCGTAGCCGACGATGAAAACCGCATCGCGCTCGCAACTGAGTAGATGGCCGATCTCGCCCAGTCCCATTGCATGGTACATCTCTGCATAGCGGCAGCGATGCACATCGTAATCGTAATGATCTGCGTCTTCGCGCTGCACGGTGATGCCCAAGGCATCGTCTTTTTCCCAAAGCACCTGCAATGCGACAAAGGACGCGATGCTCGTGCCGTTTGCTTCGTTGGCGGCGAATTGCTGGCCGGCGCTAATCGCAGCTCCGCGAATGGCCTCGCCGATGACCGCTTGCGCGCGTTCGGTGCCTAGATCACGTTTGAGGATCTCGTAGATCGGCTTGATGATCTCCGCTTCGATCCGACGACGGGCCAGAATGCCAAGCGTACCCTGCTCGCCCGCGGCAGGTGCCTCAATGATCGGAATGATCCGCTCGTCGCTCATGACGTGATTTCCCAAAAGAACAATTCAATATGTGAGAAATATTATTCTTCATCCGGCGCAGGGACAAATAAAAAATAATTCCGTTCACAGCATATTTTCTTACATAGCCAAAAATATCATTTTCTATCAACAATTTAATCCAATAATTTGACCGTGAATCAATTTTTCAATATTGCGATATAATTTGTCACATGAAGAATATCGAATATTTGCATGACGATCCACCGCTTCGGGCAGTGCGGGCGTTCGAGGCGTTTGCGCGACTCGGATCGGTCACTCGCGCATCGCTTGAGCTCGAAATCACCCCGTCGGCGGTGAGTCATCAACTGCAATTGCTGGAGAGCTTTGTCCAGACACCGCTTTCGCTCCGGCAAGGGCGCAATCTCGTGCTGACCGACGAGGGACGCGACTATTACCGCTCGATCAGTGCGGCATTCTCGGTGCTGCGTAGCGCAACCGGTGTCGTACGCAATCGAACGGCGTTGCGGCAAGTGTCGATCAGTCTGATCCCGTTATTCGGCATCGGTTGGTTCATCCCGCGACTCAGCGCGTTCCTGGCGGCGAACGACGATGTGGACGTCAATGTGCTGTACGCGCATCACCGGAACTATCACAGCGATGCTGCTGACCTGTCGATCCGCTTCGGCGTCGGCGAGTGGGCGGGGTATGCGAGCACGAAGCTGCTGTCCGGCAAGGTCGTACCGGTGTGCAGTCGCGACTTTCTGCTGCGGTACGGGCCGGTCCGACGTCCGGACGATCTGGCGACGTTACCGATGGTCCATGACGAGGATCGGTCTGCGTGGGTGGCATGGTTGCGTCAGGAAGGCGTGCCCAATGTCCACCGGGCTGCCGGACCGATGTTCGAGGATGGTCAATTGACGCTGAACGCGACGCAGGCAGGGTTGGGCGTGGCACTATTGCGCGAACCTCTGATTGCACGGGAACTGGCGTCGGGATCGTTGGTCCGGCTATTTGATGCGGCCCTGGACGACGGCCGCGATTATTACCTTTGCTCGCGCACGGACACTGAATTACCCACTGGTGCGAAACGTCTTGCCGAGTGGATCGAGGCGGAAATGCCAAGCGCGTGAGGGGGGATATCTGCCTTCGGTTCGTCTGAAGTCTGTCTGTCAGATCCGTCTGTCGAGCCGGCACCGCTAGCATGGTGGTCTGCCTGACGGCTGTTTCGAGTGACCTCGCTGTTATTCCCAGTACGGTGGATCGCCAAATTTCTCTACGAGAAAATCGATAAACGATCGGACTTTGCTCGAGACGGTTTTCTTTCTTGGATAGACCGTCCATACCGCAGATTCGGCGCATGAGAGACGTATTTCCCACTCGGGTAATAACGTCACCAACTGCCCTGCTTCGACGGCCTCGCCAAGCAGCCAACGGGGCAGCAACGCGATGCCCACGCCGTCCAATGCGGCCTGTCGCAGCGCTTCGTCATCGTTGACACTCAGACGGCCATGGACCGAGATTTTCTCCCAGTCGCTCCGCAATGGCGCTCTATCCTGCTGGCTGTCGACGAACGCTCGGGCATACCACGCATGCCCGAGCGTTCGGGAAAACGCAATGAGCTGCTGGGCATCCAGCGCGGCTGGGGACATTGGCGTACCGTGCGTACGCACGTAGTCCGGCGAAGCGCACAGCACATGTCGCTGCACGCCCAACTTTCTCGCCATCAACGACGAGTCCTGCAACGTGCCTATTCGAATGCCGAGATCGACATGCGATTCGATCAGCGGCGTCACGTCATCGCTCAGGATGACCTCCACATCGATGTCCCTGTAGCGCGTCAGAAACGCCGGCAGATGCGGCATCACATGGCGCTTGCCAAACACCGTTGGTATGGTCAGGCGCAAAACGCCCGCAGGGCTTCGGTTCAGCGACGACGTCGCATCGCGCGCAGCATCCAACCCTTCCAACACCTCGGTCACGTGCTGGTAGAACACTTTACCGCCCTCTGTGAGCGCCAGGCCACGGGTCGACCGGTTGAATAACGCGATGCGAAGATCCGCTTCGAGGTCGGCAATATGTCGCGATGCCGTAGACGTCTTGATACCCAGTTCCAATGCGGCCTTCGTCAGGCTATGGCGCTCAGCCACGCGTACGAAGGTCCTGACCGAAGCGAAATAATCCATAGTGGGCCGGTGGCAGGGAAAGGTGCCCGCTGGCTGTCGTCATGGCCCGTCCGCTCGAAGCAATACGCGGCAGAAACCTCCCCCGCCTACCCCCCGTGGTGCGCACCGGTTGCGCCGCTAGCCTACGCTTATTCTATTGGATTTTCGCCATCATCGGTCGTTGCGGCGCACCTCGCCTACCGGGAAAGCAACCGACCGAGCCTCAGGCAGCAAAGCGGATGTCAAGTGCACGCAAGTAGGTTTGCAGGCCCGCATCCTGGATCGGGATTAACCGCGCATCCTCGTTCGATTCATTGATATGCGCATGCCAATAGCCGGGAGGCGTCACGAAAGCCATGCCAGGTTCCCAATCTATCCGCGTCGCATCGTCAATCTCACCATTGGCGGTTAACTGCGTGCCAACCAACGAATAGCAGCCCTTCGGGCAGTCGACGATCAGATCCAACGCAATGGACTGATGGCGGTGCGGCTTTTGTACCGACTGACGCGGGAGTAGACCGAACATCGCCCATAGCACATGCGTGACCGTGCGCGTGTGGGGGAAATTCGTATTTCCCAGCAACACCGAGATGCGACTGCGCAGCCCGGCGTTCGCCTCGTTCGCGACCTTCTGCAGTTCGGCCTCAGCGCGATCGGCCGGATAAAGCGTCGGCTGAAAGCGCGCAGTGGCCGGCACCGCGCCGAGATAGCGGAGCAACGGCGCATCGTTGACGTAATACAGCGCCGCGTCGGCCGCTGCATCGATCGTCGTGCTTACACCGCCCGGTAACGCAAAGAACGCCCCTTGCGTGAAGGGCACGTGGTGTTCGCCCTGTATGGCGATGCCCGAGCCGCGCAACACATAGAAGATCTGCGATGTCGCAACCGGATCGACAGAGATTTGTTCGCCAGCCACGACGCGGATAAAGTTGGCAAGTAATCCGGGCCCGGTCGCCGGCGACGGGCAGTCCAACTCGGCAGACAGATCCAGCGGCACCACGCGGCTGGGGCCGTCCGCATACAACGCCGCCGAGAACGTCTTGAAAGGTACACGGGAGATCAGCTTTGCGCCGATGGGGTTTGCCGCCTTGGTGTACTCGAAATACTGCGCATCCGCAATCAAATCGCCCTCTATTGCTGCCGTAACGCCGTTTTCCTTCAAATTTTCTTCGCTTGTACGATCTAGCATGATCCGTCTCCTTGGTCTTCGGTATGACTGCTACTGTAGGCGCGGCGGCGCTGTTGGGGTAGCACCCATTTGTGCAAATCTGTTTTCGAAGATAAGGCCGACGGGTTCGCATTTCAGCGCATGGCTTCGCATCTCACCGGTTTTGCGGACTGCCTGATAGCGGAAGATAGCAGCGTCAAGTTGACCACACTCGGAGAACGGCATGTCGCTCAGCGTTGATTCGATAGGATCTGGCGGATATAGCTCGCAGTCGAATAGCGGTTCGATGCAAAGCGAGATCGCGCAACTGATACAGGAGCTCGAGAACCTGTTGGCTCAGTTGCCGAAAAGCTTATCGTCCGACGATGGATCGGATGCTAGCAGCAATTCGGGTGTCTCAGGAGCATCCGGAGTATCGGGCGGCTCCACCGGCGTGGACGGCTCCAGTGGCGCGGCGGGCGTGGGCGGTGCGGGCGGTGTATCGTCTCCGGAAAACCTGTCGGCAAGCACGCCTTCATCGTCCGGAACTTCCGGCATTTCGATGCCGGCCGATGTGAATCGGACCAGCGATGCCGCCACGTCAAGCCCGAGTAGCAATGCCGCCACGCTGACATCGCCATCGACTTCCTCATCGACATCAGCAACCAATACAGCAACCAATACAGCAACCAATACAGCAACCAATTCGACAGCGACCGATGTGGCTGGCACAAGCGGTAAGTCGTCTGTTGCGGACAACGCTGGAGGCGTGGCGCAAGCCAGCGCCGTCAGAGGTGTTAACCCCGATTCGAGCCAAGTGGTGCAAACGGGCACCGGCAGCGATAAAACGTACAACGTCACGAACGATACCGACAAAGCCGAGTCGTTTACGTATTCGGTGCAGGGCGAAAACAAAGGCACGATGACGCTGCAACCGGGCGAAACCGGCAGTTTCGTCGCCGGATCGGGCGATATCGGCGTGCGCATCTCGCCGTCGGACGCCAGCGGAAAAACGAATCCGAACGAAGTGCTCTACGAGGACGGCGGCGCAGCGAATGGCCAGGCCAGTGGCGAGAGCAATCCCGATATCAGCAAAGTCGACGGCGACAAGGACTATGCAGGGAATGACATGAATATGACCGTGACACTGTCCGATGGCAAAACGGCGGGTGACGGCGATGCGATCACGCCGTATATGTATCCATCCGACGACGCCGCCGCCATGGGACTCGCGGGCGATACGAGCAAGACGGCGAATATTGTGATGTCGAATGCGTGACGAAACGGCGAACGCCTAGGCGTTCATGCCGCTCGGGCGCATAGATTCGACATCCCTCCCTATGCCCGCCGATCGAATAGATCATCGCAACTCGCGCGATCTTAGGTCATCACGCGCAATACGGCCAGCCTTGCCCTCCCCGCGCTCTGATCTGATGGGTTACTGCGTCAATCTCAATATCCCCAGATTCGCTGCAATCTGCTGGAAGATGGTATTCAACGAAGTGCCGTCCGGCGCATTGTAAAAATCGTTCGGTGTTGCGCAGCTTTTCATGGTCGCCGTTCCTACCGACGACACGCTTCCGAAGGTGATTGCGTAGATCGTGATACCGGCATTCTTTGCGGCCGTACAGACCGCAAGTTGGAATGTGTTCACATCCGCAGAGTATGGCGTGCCGTCCTGATCGTATCCGGTCCAGCCCATCGTGCCGGGATTGGAGGTGCTGCCAAGCGAGCTACCATCGCTACGATAGACGGTCGGTGCCGGGAGCGTATCGCGACCGACGCCAGACAAGCCATTGAAGTAAAAGTAGTTCGGCAAGTAATAGTCGGCGCCCGGATCGTTTTCACCATCGGTCAGCACGATCATCACGCGCTTCAGGTTATTGGTCGTCTCCGGCAAAGGATAAGTCGAGGTCGTCGATATCCAACCATTGTTGTTGCTCAATGCATTCGACCACGATGACGAGAGCATTCTCCAGCCCCAGAGGATACCGACCGGAATGACTGTCGGGCCATTGGCGACCATATTATTGACGGCCGTCGTCAGCGTGCTCTGGTTGTTCGTGAGGAACGTGACAGGTTGGCTGATGCAACCGACATTTTGCGATATCGAGAATTGCTGCCCGGACGACGAGTTCTCGAGTGTCGTGCCGACGCCCTCACCCGGCGACGTATTGCCCGAACAGTAGTTCGCCAGACCCTGCAATGAGATCGATCCCGACGTCGGCACGCTGGTGTAAGTGGTCGTACTGTAAACTTGTTGCTGGCAGTAGCTTTGGTATCCCCCCCTACGGGTATTGACTACGAGGCCGGCCGGCGGCACATTATAGAAATACCGCGTGAATTTCATCGAATCCAGCGGGCTATAAGGCAGCGGATACATCTGCAAGCTACTGTTCCGGGGTTCGGCGACGCACCCCGACCACGATGCGGTGGTCTGGTCGGTTGGCGTCTTGACGACGGTCGTGTCGTTGCCGTAGTAGGTGGGGAGCATCCAACTTCCGCTTGGCGGCAATGCGCCTTTCACATTGACCACATTCGTGAACGGCACGAGACCGATCATGTTCGTCCCGGTGGAGGAGAGAACGCTCGCGATCAGCGTGTTCGCCGCGGTCTGCAACCCCTTCATCTTGGTCTGACCATTGATGACGTCGCTCATCGACCCGGTATTGTCGAGCACGAGCGCGAGTTCGAGCAACCCACTCGGAACGATCGTGGAAGTATCCGTGGCCGTGAAATTGACCGCACCGATAGCGTCGGTGGTGGTACCCGACCCACTGCTCGTAGTGGTGAGATTGATCGGCGAAATCAGATTGACCGTCGCGTTCGCAGAGAGCTGAATGGTCAGGCCTGACGTCGGCGTGCCCGTCACCGTGACACTGAGCGTCACCGTGGGAATCAGCGAATCCCAAAAACCTGTTTTAATATTGGCGTTGAAATAGTTCTGCGCATCGGCCTTGATCTGCGTCAGGCTGCTGCCGGTCGTCGACGTATAGTGGTTGTAGACATCTTCAAGCAGCGATAGATTGGCAGCATCCATTGCAGACTGCACGCGCGATTTGACGATTGCGGTCTCGATCATGATCAAGGCCCATGACAACGTCACCAGCATCATGCTGCCGCATACGGCAAACACCATCATGACCGCTCCGCGATCGCCAACGATCCACCGAGGGCGTCTCAGGCGTGCTTTCGTTTGATCATCATTCGCGCTCATGATCCGCTCACCAGACTGAGTGGCCCATTGTTGGAGGCGCGCGGCATCACATACACGCGACGATAGATGGTTTGGGTGCCCGGCGCGCTCTTCCACAATTGGCTCATGTAAGAGAACGGCGTGTACGATAAGAAAACCTCTACGACGACGGCGGAATCGCCGTTGCGAAACGGCCAGGTCGTCGGGAGCAGCGCGGACGACGTTTCGCTGGTAGACGCGATGCTACTGTTCCAAGGGGCGGATCGCTGCCAGTAGATGATTGGTGTACCTGAAGCCATCGAACCCGATGTCCGGGCAGGGGTGCCACACGGCGAGGTGGTAGAGTCACAAATCGACGTGACCACGACACCGCCTTGTGTCGTCAATGCATTGGGTTGTGCCAACAACGCAGCAGCGTTCCAGATAGAGCCCAGGTCGTTTGCTTGCGAAGTGGCGGTACTATCGATAACGCTCGACATCTGCCCGATCGAATCTGCCAGCGTGAACGCCGTATGCTCGACCGTGCTGAGCGTACGCATATAAAGGTACATTTCGGTGAAACCGACCATGATCAACGCGATCAGGGGAACTACCACCACGGTTTCTATTGCCACACTACCCCGATCGGAACGAAGCAGGCGGGAAACAGCGCGACGGCATCGCGCACGGAGCGTGGAAAGACCCTTGCTTGTCGATTTCATTGTTCGTTCTGGACAAGATAACTGCGAGAAAACGTCAAAGACTTAATACCAAACAGCTTCAGCACACCTGTCGCACCCTGGGTCGTCAATGCGATATTGTAGATAACGACGTTGCCCCAACTGCCGGCGCTGTTGGTCGTCCCGGTGCCGGCACTGACCGCAGCGTAGCTCGCGTAGGTGGTTTCGGTAATTGCCACTGTCGTGTTCGGCAGCGAAGCCCACTTGCCGATGATGCCGAGCGCAGTCGCCTGTGCCTGTGCTTCACGTGTGGTTCCGGTCGGCGCGACATTCACCAAGCCAGCGCGTGACGCTGCCTGCGCGGCCATCTGCACTGCTGCATCCATGGTCATGTCCAACGCAATTTCCATTGTGCCCAGCACCATCAGGAAAATGACCGGTGCGACTAGCGCGAACTCGATGGCCGACACGCCGCGATCGTTTCGTGCAAAGTGTGTCAACCACGCCGCCGTACTGCGCAAACGGCCTGTCATCATTGCGTCAATTCCGATTGTGTCAACGGCAACGAAATCGCGCCATCCGCGGCCCCCGGAACCAGCGGGTGATAGGACATGCGAGCGCGCTGATAGGTATAGAAGCGCAGGTTGTTGTCGATATCGGCCTTGGACAAGTCGCTGCTTAGAATCTGGGAGGCAGCGCTATTGTCACCGAGCATGCCGTATGCCAGTGCCAGATCCTGTCGAGCCTGCGGCGGCGCATCGGGAAAACGGCTCACGTCGAGCAGTACACGCACGCCTTCTCGGGCGTTGCCACCCAGCACCAACGACAGGCCCAAATCGATGTTCAGTGTGGGGTCGCCGGGGTTCGCTGTGAGCGCTTGCCTGAACACGGCCTGCGCGCCCGTGTGGTCACCTTTCATGTCCATCGCGACGCCCATTCCGGCAGACGCCATCGCATTGTTCGGCACTTTCGTGAGGATTTGCCGATAGGCGTTGATTGCGTCGTCAAACCGTCGTTGACGAATCGCCACGCGCCCAATGCCTGCGAGCGGCGCGATCGCGTTTGGGTCGATCTGTCGCGCGCGATCGTAGAGTACCCCCGCGCGCGTGAAGTCCCCCACGGCGTACAACGAACTGCCTAATCCAATTGTGCCTTCCAATGAATTGGGATCAGCCTGCACGATACGCTGATAAATGGTGGTCGCCATCGACACGTCGCCAGCATTCAGCGCGACGTCCGCGAGATGCAGTTCGCTGGCCCTACTCGGGGTCGAGTTCAACGGTGTGGCGTGCAGCCCGGTAATCGGCGAGCGATTCGTCTCGGTCGTGGTCGAACAGGCGCTCAGCGTCAACAGCAGCGTAGCGGCGGTGACGGTGCCAGCAACGCCGAAGCCGCGGGTTGCCAGTGCAGCGAACCGATGAAGACTTCCGAACGGCGATGTGGACGCTTTCATTTGTTGATAACCTCAAGAAGCCGGATGACCGCTGGCCCTGCGGATATAGCAATGACCGGAGGAAGAATGAAGATCATCATCGGCAGCACCATTTTTGGCGCCAACTTGGCGGCCTTTTCTTCCAACGAAACAATGTGGGCAAGCCGTTCCGTTCGCGACAAAACTTTCAGAGCCTGCGAGATCGGCGTGCCATAACGCATCGACTGCGTTAGCGTGGCGATCAACGCGCGAATAGACGGCAGATCGATGCGCAGAGCAAGGTCCTGCAACGACCGCGTCACGTCGCCCGACAATCGGATCTCGTCAGCGGTCAGCGAAAATTCGTTCGATAGCGGCGGACAGATGGTGGACATTTCATCGGCGACCCGACGCATACTGACAACAAAACTATTCCCGGCGTTCGTGCAGATGACCAGCAGGTCGAGCGCGTCGGGCAATGCGTTTTCCATCAGTGCCCGGCGACGCTTCGCGCGCCATTTGACCTGGTATTCCGGAATGATCATGCCGACAATGAACGCCGCCATCATCGCGACGCCTCGGGCCAATGGGGAATGACCGATCATCGGCAGATGCGAACCCATCAACACCGTCCCTATGGCTGCACTCAAACCGACAAGGAATTTGACACCCAGCAAGATGGAAACCGCGTGGGGATTCCGGTAGCCGCCGCGCATCAGCTCCTTTTGCAGCTGCAGCCGATAGCTCACGTCGAAGAACGGCACTTTCTCGCCGAGTAGCGCGAGCCGACGTTGCAACTTTGGATAGAAGCCGGTAGGGGTCTCATCGACTTCGAGGCTGATGACGTTGCTGACGCGATGCTCGTCCGCCGCATCTCTGGTTCGGGCGGCGATACGGCTGCGCAAGCTGCCATGTTGAGTTAGCCACCAGCTCACCAGCCCGGCAAACAAAGCGAGCAACAGCAGCAAATTGATAACCGCATCGGTCGTGTTGCCGCTCATCGGGAGGTATCCAGTTTCGACATCTTGTTGATGACGAGGATCCCAAACACCGCTGAGATTAGCGCAAACGTCAACAACTTGTGTCCAGCCTCACGATCGAACAACACCATCACATAATCGCGATTGGTCAGATAAAGCCCACCCAGTACGGCAATCGGAATCGCCGCCAGAATTTTGGTGGTGATACGCGCCTCGGCTGTCAACGCCTTCGTCTTCTGCCGTACTTCGCGACGCGTTCGAATGATGCCGGACAGGTTTTCCAGCGTCTCTCCCAATTGACCGCCGGTTTCACGTTGTAACAGCAGACAAACACAGAAAAACGAAAAATCGGCAATATCGATGCGCTTCATCGCTACCTCCAGCACATCGTCGAGTTCGCGCCCGACTTGCAGTGAATCAGACATCGTTCGGAACTCGCTCTTCGCCGGTTCAGGGGACTCTCCGGCAGCGGTGCCGATCACTTCGGTGACGGGCACGCCCGCGCGCACCGCGCGAACGATCATGTCGATCAAATCGGGAAAGGCGTCCAAGAACCGCTTGCGAAATCGCTCGACCAGAAAGCGGTACGCCCAGATCACACCGGCCGTAGGCAACACGAAGATGAACACCGGTTTTGCCCAGACCGGCAGTGGCAGCAGTCGCGCCATCAACAACCCCGTGATCAAGCCAACCGCGCCGGCCATCAGGACGATGCGAAGCCCCCCACTGCCGGCAACCGTTTTCAGGCGAAACATTTTTGGCTCTATCCATCCCGAAAGCAGACCTTGCTGCTTTTCGACGATGAACAATGAGTCGGCTTGATCGGCATCGCTTTTCTTCGTCTGCGCACCCAGGCTGAATGAGTCAGCCATACGCTGACTGATACGCGCCTGCGGGCTTTCTTTGCGAATGTCCTGGATCATGATCACCATCACGCCAGCGATCAACACACAGGCAAACGATCCAAAGGTGACGAAGTCGACGAGTGTCATGGCCGCATCGCATCCAGCAGCGCTTGCTCGAGACCGTAGTAAGCGGCCCGTGCAGCAAATGCAGGTCGAATGGACGCGCTTTCGAATGTTCCCTTCACTTCTTCGCTATAGGCGGTCGCGTCATATCGGAATGTGAACAAATCCTGCGTGATGATCACGTCGCCCTCCATGCCGGCCACTTCGGTGATGCGTGTTATGCGGCGCATGCCGTCGCGCATCCGCTCGACCTGCACGATCATATGGACCGCGCTGGCAATTTGGCGACGGATGGAGATCAGCGGCAGATTGCCGTTCGCCATCATCACCATGCTCTCCAGACGGCTGATGCTGTCGCGCGGTGTGTTCGCGTGTACCGTGGTCATCGAGCCATCATGACCGGTGTTCATCGCCTGCAACACGTCAAACGCCTCGGAGCCGCGTGTTTCCCCCAAAATGATGCGGTCTGGGCGCATCCGCAATGCGTTTTTGACGAGGTCGCGCTGTGCGACGGCACCCATGCCTTCGGCGTTTTCGGGCCGCGTTTCCAAACTGACGACGTGTGGCTGGACCAGTTGCAGCTCGGCCGCGTCTTCGATGGTGATCGTTCGCTCGCCGTGGCCGATGAAATGCGACAGCGCGTTGAGCAGCGTCGTCTTTCCCGAACCGGTACCGCCAGAGATCAGAATGTTCAATCGGCAGGTACTGGCCAGCTTCAGCACATTCGCCATCGCCAATGATAAGTTTCCTTGCTGCGCCATCTTATACAGCGTGATGTTGCGCTTGGAAAATTTACGAATGGAGATGCAGGCACCGTGGATTGCGAGCGGCGGCAACACCACATTGACCCGACTACCGTCTGCAAGTCGCGCATCGACCATCGGACTGCTTTCGTCGACGCGGCGCCCAATGCCCGCCGCAATCCGTTGCGCGACGCTCACGACGTGGGCGTTATCTCGAAATTTATACGCCGTCAGCTCCAAACGGCCGCGACGCTCCACATACACCTGGTCCGGGCCGTTGACCATCACATCCGTTACCGAATCGTCGGCGAGCAACGGTTCGATCGGGCCCAGGCCGAACATATCGTTGAGCAACTCGACAACGATCTGCCGTTGCTCGGATATGGTCACATTGAGCTGTTCCCGCTCGGCAATGCTCGCGACCAATTGCTCGACACCCGGTTTCATTTGTTCGCGGGTCCGACCGACAGCTGCCGAGGCGTTCATTGAATTGAATACGCCGGCGCGAATGACGCGAAAGAGATCCGAGCGGATCAGCTCTTCATTGCCGTCGCCGGCGCTGACGGCGAGCGTGGGCACCGCGACAGCAGTGGGCGTTGGCACCGATGCAACCGTCTTCGCCGAGGACCTGTTGC
>CAWUJR010000038.1:0-15680 GCA_963922375.1 uncultured Robbsia sp. | reverse complement strand
CGTGGGCGCAGGCGTGGTCGCAACGATCACCGACACGACCCCGGCGAAGAAGTAAATAGGTAGCAAGCAAGTCGCAAGCCAGCGGCGAGCCAATGCGGTTGAAGTAGGCGTTGCATTGTCGGGTGTCCGGTAGTGCAACAACAGCTGTCTCGCAGTCTGTTGTAAAGACGTGTTGCTAGTGATGGGGCGGGCTCGTACAGTCTGCCCCTGAATGGTTTTAGGGGTATAGCTCAACTGGCAGAGCGTCGGTCTCCAAAACCGAAGGTTGGGGGTTCGATTCCCTCTGCCCCTGCCAATTTGTGTGCCCCGCCTAGTCTGGCGGGGTGCTTCCAAGGTCTTATGGCGAATCCTCCCGTGGAAACGGTCAACACTGCAGGCGACAAGCTCAAGCTGTCGCTTGGAGTCGTGTTGGCGTTGGTTGGTGTTGCGGCGTTCTATCTGCTCAGCGGCCAGAATCTCGCGATCCGGACCGTCGTACTGCTCGTCCTGATCATTGCTGGTGCTGTGGTAGCGTCGTACTCGTTTGCCGGTAAGACATTTATCGGTTTTGCGAAGGATGCGTATCGCGAAGTGCGCAAGGTGGTCTGGCCGACGCGGAAAGAGGCGAGCCAAACCACGTTGGTGGTGTTCGGTTTCGTTGTCGTGATGGCGATTTACCTGTGGTTGACCGATAAGACGATCGAATGGTTGGTCTTCTCGGTGATCCTGGGATGGAGATGATATGAGCGATACGAGCGATACGGGTGACACAGGCGATCTGCCTGAAGGCACCGCGCCGGCCGCCGCCTCCGCAGCGTCCTCGGCGTCGGATAAGCGTTGGTACGTCGTGCACGTCTATTCCGGTATGGAAAAGAGCGTGCAGCGTGCGTTGAAGGAACGTGTCGCGCGCGACGCGATGGAACATCAGTTTGGCCGCATTCTGGTGCCGACGGAAGAAGTCGTCGAAATCAAGAACGGTCAAAAGACGGTCACCGAGCGTCGTTTCTTCCCGGGCTACGTGCTCGTGGAAATGGAAATGACCGATGACTCGTGGCATCTGGTCAAGAATACCGCGAAAGTGACGGGTTTCCTTGGCGGTGCACGGAATCGGCCGAGCCCGATTCCGCAGCGCGAAGTCGACAAGATCATGTCGCAGATGCAGGAAGGCGTGGAGAAGCCGCGCCCGAAGACGTTGTTCGAGATCGGCGAGATGGTGCGTGTGAAGGACGGTCCTTTCACGGACTTCAACGGATCGGTCGAAGAAGTGAATTACGAGAAATCCAGGGTGCGTGTGTCAGTGACCATTTTCGGTCGAGCCACCCCGGTCGAGCTGGAGTTTGGTCAAGTCGAGAAGACCTGATTTCGCGTAGGGCGCACAATCGTGCGCCCTAGCGGTTTCAGCGACTCGCTTGATCTTCGAGGAGCGCCGAGGCAGCCAAGTAACAGGCCGCGCGCGGTGCGTTATCACTCACGGGCGTTATTGCCCTAACGAGGTAAGAAAATGGCAAAGAAGGTTATTGGCTATATCAAGCTGCAGATCCCTGCAGGCAAGGCCAACCCGTCGCCGCCGGTCGGTCCGGCACTGGGCCAGCGCGGCCTGAACATCATGGAATTCTGCAAGGCGTTCAACGCGCAGACCCAAGGCCTCGAGCCGGGTCTGCCGACGCCTGTGGTCATCACGGCTTTCGCGGACAAGAGCTTCACGTTCGTGCTGAAGACGCCGCCGGCGACTGTGCTGATCAAGAAGGCTGCTGGTGTGACCAAGGGTTCGCCGAAGCCACATACCGATAAGGTAGGCTCGATCACGCGCGCCCAAGCAGAAGAAATCGCAAAAACGAAGACCCCCGATCTGACCGCCAGCGACCTCGAAGCGGCTGTCCGCACGGTCGCGGGTAGCGCTCGCTCGATGGGCATCACGGTGGAGGGTCTGTAAATGGCTAAGGTATCCAAGCGTCTGCAAGCCATCGCGAAGCAGATCGATCGTACGAAGTCGTACCCGCTGATCGAAGCACTGGGTCTGATCAAGTCGACTGCGAATGCGAAATTCGACGAGTCGATCGACGTGGCGGTCCAGCTGGGCGTTGACGCGAAGAAGTCGGACCAAGTGGTTCGTGGTTCGGTCGTGCTGCCGGCTGGTACCGGTAAGTCGGTCCGCGTGGCCGTGTTCGCACAAGGCGAGAAGGCTGAACAAGCCCGCGCTGCCGGTGCAGACATCGTCGGTATGGAAGATCTGGCTGAGCAAGTCAAGGCCGGTAACCTGAACTTCGACGTGGTCATCGCGTCGCCGGACACGATGCGTATCGTCGGTACCCTGGGTCAGATCCTGGGCCCGCGCGGTTTGATGCCGAACCCGAAGGTGGGTACGGTGACGCCGGACGTCGTCACTGCAGTGAAGAACGCGAAGGCTGGACAAGTTCAGTTCCGCGTCGACAAGGGCGGCATCATCCACGGTACGATCGGTCGCGCATCGTTCGAACCGGCTGCGCTGCAATCGAATCTGAACGCGCTGATCGAAGCGCTGCAGAAGTTGAAGCCGGCAACCAGCAAGGGTATCTACGTTCGTAAGATCGCGCTGTCGAGCACGCAAGGCGCCGGCATCCGTGTCGATCAATCGACGCTGACGGCGCAGTAAGCATTGCAGTAAAATCGCGGCGCGGACGATTCGTCGTTCTCGCCGTGAGTAGTTTCCACACAGATTAAGCAGATGGCGCGTGCAGTGACGGCGTGTCATCGCATTCAGAGCTTTGGGGTGGGTGCTTTGCCGGTAGTCAGGCGAGGTGCCCAGTTGTCAAAGACCGTTGGTGGGCGGATTTTCCGTCCTTAATCTGACCAACGCAGATGGCGAACCCGAAACGTTTTGCAGAATGGATTGCGGTTGTCGTGAAGTTGCGGCCCGTTTGAAAGACTCCTAACGTCGGACGCCGATGTTGAACGCGATAGCACCACCTCGGTGGAACTATCGAATCAGGAGTTTTAACCGTGCCACTCAATAGAGAAGATAAGCAGGCGGTGGTGGCTGAGGTTATCGCACAAGTGGCGAAATCTCAGACCATTGTCCTCGCTGAATATCGCGGCATTGCGGTTGGCGATCTGACGAAGCTGCGTGCGCAAGCACGTGAAAAGAACGTATACCTGCGCGTGTTGAAAAACACGTTGGCGCGCCGCGCCGTCGAAGGTACCGCGTTCGCTCCGTTGGCTGAGCAGATGACGGGCCCGCTGATCTACGGTATGTCGGACGACGCCGTAGCAGCTGCCAAGGTTGTCAGCGATTTCGCCAAGAGCAATGACAAGCTGGTCATTCGTTCCGGCGCTTTCGAAGGTCAAGTTTTGGACAAGGCGGGCGTGCAAGCGCTGGCCAACATCCCGACCCGCGAAGTGCTGCTGTCGCAACTGCTGTTCGTGATGCAAGCGCCGGTTTCGGCTCTGGCGCGCGGCCTGGCAGCGCTGGCAGAAAAGAACGGTGCAGGTGCCCCCGCAGCGGAAAGCGCAGAAGAAGCGCCCGCAGCAGAAGCACCCGCAGCAGAAACGCCGGCTGCCGCAGAGTAAAGTCGATCACGCGTGCGCGCGTTTCAGATACGTTGATGGCCCACGGGCATCGGTCTGACGCGCGACAACGTCACTGCAATCTATTCAAAAGGTTTTATTTATCATGGCAATCACCAAAGACGATATCCTGGAAGCCGTAGGTAATCTGACGGTTATGGAACTGAACGACCTGGTCAAGGCGTTCGAAGAGAAGTTCGGCGTATCGGCAGCTGCTGTTGCAGTCGCTGGCCCGGCAGCCGCTGGCGGCGCCGCTGCTGCTGAAGAGCAGACCGAATTCACCGTCATCCTGAAGGGTGCGGGTTCGAGCAAGGTTGGCGTGATTAAGGCAGTTCGCGAAATCACCGGCCTGGGCCTGAAGGAAGCGAAGGACCTGGTCGACGGCGCACCGAAGCCAGTGAAGGAAGGCGTGTCGAAGGCTGACGCCGATGCGTTCTCGAAGAAGCTGATCGAAGCCGGCGCAGAAGTCGAAGTCAAGTAAGTATTGACCGGATGCGTGGAGGCTGGCGGGTTTCCCCCGTCAGCCTTTTTGCGCTTCCACCGCCCTATTTGCAGCATGTTTATCCATCAAGTAAGTAGGGTGATTGGGCGCAATAGTATGTTGACAGAATACAAAGAAAAGCTGTTCCGGTTATCCTAACCGGTGGACGGTCTTTTCTTTGTCTTCTGAAGCGACTGCAGAAGGCAAGTTTGGTCGGGTAGGGGATGGCGTAGGGGCTGAATTCGGTCCAGGCGGCATACTTTACCGTCAGCCATGGTTGGTAGCGGCCAACCACCAAGCTTCTACGTCCGCTCCAAGGTGGAGCGGATATCGGGCCTCAGTCGGTGAACACCCGGGTTTCTGACGTCTGCCGTGACGATCGCCCGCAGTGATCTGGAGATAGTATGCAATATTCCTTCACCGAGAAAAAGCGCATCCGCAAGAGTTTTGCGAAGCGTACCAATGTTCACCCGGTTCCCTACCTGCTGGCGACTCAGCTTGAGTCCTTCAGCGCATTCCTGCAACAAGAAACATCTGCACCCACCCGTAAGCCGGAAGGCCTTCAGGCGGCATTTACGTCCGTCTTCCCGATCGTCTCCCACAATGGTTTCGCGCGACTCGAGTTCGTCCGTTACATGTTGTCGCCGCCTGCATTCGATGTCACAGAATGTCAGCAACGCGGCCTGACCTTCTGTTCGCAACTGCGCGCAGTGGTTCAGTTGGTGATCCTGGACAAGGAATCCCCGAGCAAGCCGGTCGTGAAGGAAGTGAAGGAGCAGGAAGTCTACATGGGCGAAATGCCCCTGATGACCGAAAACGGCTCCTTCGTGATCAATGGCACCGAGCGTGTCATCGTCTCGCAGCTGCACCGTTCGCCTGGCGTGTTCTTCGAGCACGACAAGGGCAAAACACACAGCTCGGGCAAATTGCTGTTCTCGGCACGGATCATTCCTTACCGCGGCTCCTGGCTGGACTTCGAGTTCGACCCGAAAGACACGCTGTACTTCCGCGTCGACCGTCGCCGCAAGATGCCGGTCACGATTTTGCTGAAGGCCATCGGCCTGACGCCGGAACAGATCCTCGCGAACTTCTTCGTTTTCGACAACTTCACGCTGATGGACGAAGGCGCGCAGGTCGAATTCGTGGCCGAGCGTCTGCGTGGCGAAGTCGCGCGTTTCGACATCGTCGACCGTGAGGGCAATGTCGTCGTCGCGAAGGAAAAGCGGATCAATGCAAAGCACATCCGCGACCTGGAAAACGCGAAGACGAAGTTCATTTCGGTGCCGGAAGACTATTTGCTGGGCCGTGTGCTGGCAAAGAACGTCATCGACGCCGAAACCGGCGAAGTGATTGCGGTGGCAAACGAAGAATTGACCGAAGGCGTGCTGGAAAAGCTGCGTGCCGCATCGGTCAAGGAAATCCAGACGCTCTACACGAACGATCTGGATCAAGGCCCGTACATCTCGCAAACGCTGCGTATCGACGAAACCGCCGATAAGACCGCTGCGCGTATCGCGATCTACCGGATGATGCGTCCGGGCGAGCCGCCGACCGAAGAAGCCGTCGAAGCGCTGTTCAATCGCTTGTTCTACAGCGAAGACGCGTACGATCTGTCGAAGGTCGGCCGTATGAAGTTCAATCGTCGCGTGGGTCGCGACGAGATCATCGGTCCGATGACGCTGCAGGATGACGACATCCTGGCGACCATCAAGATCCTGGTCGAACTGCGTAACGGTAAGGGCGAAGTCGACGACATCGATCACTTGGGTAACCGCCGCGTGCGTTGCGTCGGCGAACTGGCCGAAAACCAGTTCCGTGCCGGTCTGGTGCGGGTCGAGCGCGCAGTGAAGGAACGTCTGGGTCAGGCTGAAAGCGAAAACTTGATGCCGCACGACCTGATCAACAGCAAGCCTATCTCTTCGGCGATTCGCGAGTTCTTCGGTTCGTCGCAGCTGTCGCAGTTCATGGACCAGACCAATCCGCTGTCCGAAATCACCCATAAGCGCCGTGTTTCGGCACTGGGCCCGGGTGGTTTGACGCGCGAACGTGCGGGCTTCGAAGTGCGCGACGTGCACCCGACCCACTACGGCCGTGTCTGCCCGATCGAAACGCCGGAAGGTCCGAACATCGGCCTGATCAACTCGCTCGCGCTGTTTGCGCACCTGAACGAGTACGGCTTCCTCGAAACGCCGTACCGCAAGGTCGAAAACGGCAAGGTGACCGAGCAGATCGATTACCTGTCGGCAATCGAAGAAGGTCGTTACCTGATCGCGCAGGCGAACGCTTCCGTGTCTGAAGACGGCACGCTGACCGACGAATTGGTGTCGGCGCGTGAAATGGGCGAAACGCTGATGGCGACGCCGGATCGCGTCCAGTACATGGATGTCGCACCGTCGCAGATCGTCTCGGTGGCCGCATCGCTGATTCCGTTCCTCGAACACGATGACGCGAACCGCGCATTGATGGGTTCGAACATGCAACGTCAGGCAGTGCCTTGCCTGCGCCCGGAAAAGGCGCTGGTGGGTACCGGTATCGAACGTACTGTCGCAGTCGACTCGGGCACCACGGTGCAAGCGTCGCGTGGCGGTCACGTCGATTACGTCGATGCAGGCCGTGTCGTGATTCGTGTGAACGATGAAGAAGCGGTCGCCGGCGAAGTCGGTGTCGATATCTACAACCTGATCAAGTACACGCGTTCGAACCAGAACACGAACATCAATCAGCGTCCGATCGTCAAGGTCGGCGACCGGGTCGCCCGCGGCGACGTGATCGCCGATGGTGCGTCCACGGATATCGGTGAACTGGCCCTGGGTCAGAACATGCTGGTCGCGTTCATGCCGTGGAACGGCTACAACTTCGAAGATTCGATCCTGATCTCGGAGAAGGTTGTGGCAGACGACCGTTACACCTCGATTCACATCGAGGAGTTGAACGTCGTTGCCCGTGATACGAAGCTCGGACCGGAAGAAATCACCCGCGACATCTCGAATCTCGCGGAAATCCAACTCGGCCGTCTGGACGAGTCGGGCATTGTGTACATCGGCGCCGAAGTGGAAGCCGGTGACGTGATGGTCGGTAAGGTGACGCCGAAGGGCGAAACGCAACTGACGCCGGAAGAAAAGCTGCTGCGCGCGATTTTTGGTGAGAAGGCGTCGGACGTAAAGGACACGTCGCTGCGTGTGCCGTCGGGCATGAGCGGCACCGTGATCGACGTTCAGGTCTTCACGCGCGAAGGCATTCAGCGCGACAAGCGTGCGCAACAGATCATCGACGATGAACTGAAGCGCTATCGCTTGGACCTGAACGACCAGTTGCGTATCGTCGAAGGCGATGCGTTCCAGCGTCTGCAGCGCATGCTGGTGGGCAAGACCGTCAACGGCGGTCCGAAGAAGCTTGCCAAGGGTGCCGTGCTGACGCAGGAGTATCTGGCGGAGCTGGATCACTATCACTGGTTCGACATCCGCCTGGCGGATGACGAAGCAGCAGTGCAGCTCGAAGCGATCAAGGAATCGATCGAACAGAAGCGTCACCAGTTCGACCTGGCGTTCGAAGAAAAGCGCAAGAAGCTCACGCAAGGCGACGAACTGCCGCCGGGCGTGCTGAAGATGGTCAAGGTGTATCTGGCTGTCAAGCGCCGCCTGCAGCCGGGCGACAAGATGGCCGGCCGTCACGGTAACAAGGGTGTGGTTTCGCGGATCGTGCCGATCGAAGATATGCCGTACATGGCCGACGGTCAGCCTTGCGACATCGTGCTGAACCCGCTGGGTGTGCCGTCGCGGATGAACGTGGGTCAGATTCTCGAAGTCCACTTAGGTTGGGCGGCAAAGGGTCTTGGCCATCGGATCAACGAGATGGTGCGTGCACAGGCGAAGGCTGCCGAACTGCGCGAATTCCTGACGAAGATCTACAACGAGCACGGGCATAAGGAAGATCTGGACAGCTTCAGCGATGAAGAAGTGTTCGAATTGGCCGAAAACCTGAAGCTCGGCGTGCCGTACGCGACGCCGGTGTTCGATGGTGCGAACGAAGAGGAAATCGTCCGCGCGCTCGACCTGGCTTATCCGGACGACATCGCAAAGACGCTGGGGATGACCCCGTCTAAGCAGCAGGTGACGTTGCATGACGGCCGCACCGGTGAAGCGTTCGAACGGACGGTCACCGTGGGGTACATGCACATGCTGAAGCTGCATCACTTGGTCGATGACAAGATGCACGCCCGTTCTACTGGCCCGTACTCGCTGGTCACGCAGCAACCGCTGGGTGGTAAGGCACAGTTCGGTGGTCAGCGCTTCGGGGAAATGGAAGTGTGGGCACTGGAAGCTTATGGCGCGTCGTACGTGCTGCAGGAAATGCTGACCGTGAAGTCGGATGACGTCGCGGGACGTACGAAGGTCTATGAAAACCTGGTGAAGGGTGATCATGTGATCGACGCGGGCATGCCAGAGTCGTTCAACGTGCTGGTGAAGGAAATCCGCTCGTTGGGCATCGACATCGATCTGGATCGGAACTAATCGGACTACGGAGAGAAAGCAATGAAAGCTCTGCTCGATCTATTCAAGCAAGTCCAGCAAGAAGAAGTATTCGACGCGATCAAGATTGGTCTCGCGTCGCCCGAGAAGATCCGGTCCTGGTCTTTCGGCGAGGTCAAGAAGCCTGAGACGATCAACTACCGTACCTTCAAGCCGGAACGGGATGGCCTGTTCTGCGCGAAGATCTTCGGACCGATCAAGGACTACGAGTGCCTGTGCGGTAAGTACAAGCGCCTGAAGCACCGTGGTGTGATCTGCGAGAAGTGCGGCGTTGAAGTCACGCTGGCCAAAGTGCGTCGTGAGCGCATGGGTCACATCGAGCTGGCATCGCCGGTCGCGCACATCTGGTTCCTGAAGTCGCTGCCGTCGCGTCTGGGCATGGTTCTGGACATGACGCTGCGCGACATCGAACGCGTGCTGTACTTCGAAGCCTTCGTGGTCATCGAACCGGGCATGACGCCGCTCAAGCGCGCGCAGATCATGACCGAGGAAGATTACTACTCGAAGGTCGAAGAGTACGGTGACGAATTCCGCGCCGAAATGGGTGCGGAAGGCGTGCGCGAACTGCTGCGTTCGATCGATATCGACGCACAGGCCGAAATGCTGCGTGCAGAACTGAAGGCGACCGGTTCGGAAGCCAAGATCAAGAAGTTCGCACGTCGCTTGAAAGTGCTGGAAGCGTTCCAACGTTCGGGCATCAAGCCCGAGTGGATGGTGCTCGAAGTACTGCCGGTGCTGCCGCCGGAACTGCGTCCGCTGGTGCCGCTGGACGGCGGTCGCTTTGCGACATCGGACCTGAACGACCTGTATCGCCGCGTGATCAACCGGAATAATCGCCTCAAGCGACTTCTGGAACTGAAGGCGCCTGAGATCATCGTCCGCAATGAAAAGCGGATGTTGCAGGAAGCGGTTGACTCGCTGCTCGATAACGGTCGTCGCGGTAAGGCGATGCAAGGCCCGAACAAGCGCGTGCTGAAGTCGCTGACCGAAAGCATCAAGGGTAAGGGCGGTCGTTTCCGTCAGAACTTGCTCGGTAAGCGCGTCGACTATTCGGGTCGTTCGGTGATCGTGGTGGGTCCGACGCTGAAGTTGCATCAGTGCGGTTTGCCGAAGTTGATGGCGCTTGAGCTGTTCAAGCCCTTCATCTTCAACAAGCTCGAATTGATGGGCGTCGCGACCACGATCAAGGCCGCAAAGAAGGAAGTGGAAAGCCAGACACCGGTGGTGTGGGACATCCTCGAAGAGGTGATCCGCGAACACCCGGTGATGCTGAACCGTGCGCCGACGCTTCACCGTCTGGGGATCCAGGCGTTCGAGCCGGTGCTGATCGAAGGTAAGGCGATCCAGCTGCATCCGCTGGTTTGCGCGGCGTTCAACGCCGACTTCGACGGTGACCAAATGGCTGTTCACGTGCCGCTGTCGCTGGAAGCGCAGTTGGAAGCGCGTACGCTGATGCTGGCGTCGAACAATGTCCTGTTCCCGGCTAACGGCGATCCGTCGATCGTGCCGTCGCAGGATATCGTGTTGGGTCTGTACTACGCGACCCGCGAACGTGTGAACGGTAAAGGCGAAGGCATGACCTTCACCGGCGTGTCGGAAGCGATCCGCGCGTACGAAAACAAGGAAGTCGAGCTGGCGTCGCGCGTCAATGTCCGTATTACGGAAATGGTCGCGAACGAAGACACTAGCGACGGTGCCCCGAAGTTCGTACCGAAGATCACGCTGTACGCGACCACGGTCGGCCGTTCGATCCTGTCGGAGATTCTGCCGCCAGGACTGCCGTTCTCGGTGCTGAACAAGCCGCTGAAGAAGAAGGAAATCTCGCGTCTGATCAATATCGCTTTCCGCCGTTGCGGTCTGCGCGAGACGGTGATCTTCGCCGACCAACTGATGCAGTCGGGCTTCCGTCTGGCAACGCGTGCCGGTATTTCGATCTGCGTGGACGACATGCTCGTGCCGCCGCAGAAGGAAACGATCGTTGGCGACGCGCGCAAGAAGGTCAAGGAATACGACCGTCAGTACATGTCGGGTCTGGTGACCGCGCAGGAACGCTACAACAACGTGGTCGACATTTGGTCGGCGACGTCGGAAGCGGTCGGCAAGGCGATGATGGAACAGCTCGCAACCGAATCGGTCGTCGATCGCGATGGCAATACGGTGCAGCAAGAGTCGTTCAACTCGATTTACATGATGGCGGACTCCGGTGCACGGGGTTCGGCAGTGCAGATTCGTCAGTTGGCGGGGATGCGCGGCCTGATGGCCAAGCCGGACGGCTCGATCATCGAAACGCCGATCGAGGCGAACTTCCGCGAAGGCCTGGACGTGTTGCAGTACTTCATCTCGACCCACGGCGCACGTAAGGGCCTGGCCGATACGGCGTTGAAGACCGCGAACTCGGGTTACCTGACCCGTCGTCTGGTCGACGTGACGCAGGATTTGGTCGTGGTCGAGGACGATTGCGGCACCAGCAATGGTGTGGCAATGAAGGCGTTGGTCGAGGGCGGTGAAGTCGTCGAAGCGTTGCGTGACCGTATCCTGGGTCGCGTGGCGGTGGCGGACGTGGTCGATCCGGAATCGCAAGCGACGCTGTACGAAACGGGCACGTTGCTCGACGAAGACGCAGTCGAAGAAATCGAACGCCTGGGTATCGACGAAGTGCGCGTGCGCACGCCGTTGACCTGCGAAACGCGTTACGGTCTTTGCGCGAAGTGCTATGGCCGCGATTTGGGCCGTGGTTATCGCGTGAACGTCGGCGAAGCGGTTGGTGTGATCGCGGCGCAGTCGATCGGTGAACCGGGTACGCAGCTGACGATGCGGACCTTCCACATCGGGGGGGCGGCATCCCGCGCGGCCGTGGCGTCGAGCGTCGAAGCGAAGTCGAACGGTACCGTTCGCTTCACCGCGACGATGCGTTACGTCACGAACGGGAAGGGCGAGCAGATCGTCATCTCCCGTTCCGGCGAAGCGATGATCACCGACGATCTGGGTCGTGAGCGCGAACGTCACAAAGTGCCGTACGGCGCGACGCTGTTGCAGCTCGACGGCGCGCACATCAAGGCCGGCACGCAGTTGGCGACCTGGGATCCGATGACGCGTCCGATCATCACCGAGCATGGCGGTACGGTGAAGTTCGAAAACGTCGAAGAAGGCGTGACCGTGGCGAAGCAGATCGACGATGTCACCGGTCTGTCGACGCTGGTCGCGATCGATTCGAAGCGTCGTGGTTCGCAGGCCGGCAAGACGGTTCGTCCGCAGGTCAAACTGCTGGATGCCAGCGGTGAGGAAGTGAAGATCCCGAATACGGATCACGCGGTGACCATCGGCTTCCAGGTGGGCGCGCTGATTACCGTGAAAGACGGTCAGCAAGTGCACGTTGGTGAAGTGCTCGCCCGTATCCCGACCGAAGCGCAGAAGACGCGTGACATTACCGGCGGTCTGCCGCGGGTGGCGGAACTGTTCGAAGCGCGTTCGCCGAAGGATGCCGGCATCCTGGCCGAAGTCACGGGTACCGTGTCGTTCGGTAAGGACACCAAGGGCAAGCAGCGTCTGGTGATCACCGATCTCGATGGCAATCCGCACGAGTTCCTGATCGCGAAGGAAAAGCAGGTGCTGGTGCATGACGGCCAGGTGCTGAACAAGGGTGAGATGGTCGTTGACGGCCCGGCAGACCCGCACGATATCCTGCGTTTGCAAGGTATCGAGGCGTTGGCACGCTACATCGTCGACGAAGTGCAGGACGTGTACCGTCTGCAGGGCGTGAAGATCAATGACAAGCACATTGAAGTGATCGTTCGTCAGATGCTGCGTCGTGTGCAAATCACCGATGCCGGCGACACCCGTTTCATCCCGGGCGAGCAGGTGGAACGTTCGGACCTGTACGACGAGAACGATCGTATGGTCGCGGAAGGCAAGCGTCCGGCAGTCTGGGACAACGTGTTGCTGGGTATTACGAAGGCGTCGCTGTCGACGGATTCGTTCATCTCCGCCGCATCGTTCCAGGAAACCACGCGCGTGCTGACCGAAGCGGCGATCATGGGCAAGCGCGACGATCTGCGCGGCCTGAAGGAAAACGTCATTGTCGGCCGTCTGATTCCGGCCGGTACCGGTCTGGCGTTCCACAAGGCTCGCAAGGCCAAGGAAGCGTCGGATCGCGAACGTCACGATCAGATCGCAGCCGAAGATGCTTTCGACTTCTCGATCCCGGATGCGGACGTCGTCTCGAGCGACATCCACTCGGCAGAGTAAATACGCAGATGCCGGCCGGTATGGCGGCATGACCTGACTTCGGCGCCCATGCTGCACGGCGCGGGATGCGACGGTCAAAACGGTGGCAGAGCCTCGCGCTCCGCCGCCGTTTTTTTTGCTCGGATCTTTCTCAGGCACTAAATGCGGCCGGTGCGGTCAAAGCGCATTATGTCGTTTTCCTTTTCCGCTTATTTCCGTCGGCCGTCCGAGCCGCACGTGTTGACTGTCTCGATCTGGGCCACCTTCGGCATGGCCGTGTTTGGGGTACTGCTCGGTCTGTTCTCCGATTCGCAAGCGATCATCTTCGATGGTCTGTTCGCGGTCATCGATGCCTCGATGACCGTGCTGGCGCTGTTTGTCGCCCGCTTGCTCGCTCGTGACGGCAGCAAGCGCTTTCAATTCGGCTATTGGCATCTCGAACCGCTGGTCGCGGCTTTCAACGGCTCAATTCTGTTGCTCGTGTGTCTGTATGCGATCGTCAATGGGATTCGGGGCTTGTTGGCCGGCGGTGGCGAGGTCGTGTCGCTTGATGTCGCCGCCGTCTACTCCGCGGTGATTTGCGCAACCTGTCTGCTGCTGTACGCGTATCAGGGCCACGCGAATCGACGCTTGAATTCGGAACTGATTCGTATCGACCGAAAAAGCTTCCTGATGTCGGCGTGCATCACCGTGGCGCTGTTTCTCGGCTTTGCGTTGGCGGCATTTGCGGAACGGCTCGGATGGGGCTGGCTGCGGCCGTATGCCGATTCCTTGGTGTTGCTGCTGCTGGCGCTGGGCTTATTGCCGATGCCGGTACGCATCGTCGCGCAGTCGTTGCGGGAGGTGTTTCTGATCGCGCCGACCGACTTGCACCGTCAGGTGCGGGACGTGGTTGCCGCGGTGGTCGCGCAGCATGGTTTTCTCGGTTTCGAGAGCTATGTCGCGAAAACGGGCCGGATGAGCATGGTCGAAGTGCATATCCTGGTACCGCAGGATTGGGTGGCCTCGATCGACGCGATCGATCGGATCCGTCAGCAGGTGGCCGATCAGCTTGGGCCGGAGGTGCAGTTGGAGCAGTGGTTGTCGGTATCTTTCACCGCGCGAGCGGACTGGACCTGAGCAACGCGTACCCCGCGTACCCCGCGTACCCCGCGTACCCCGCGTATCCCGCGCCGCCGCCGGTACGCGCTCCTCTGTCGAATAGCCATTTTCGCGGGCGATGATGGCTCGACCACGTTCCGCGCTGTAAACTGCGCGCTGTGATGTCTGAACAGGTCCCGCATTGGTGAACCGTCCGTCACCGCGCTTTCAAGGAAACCATGTCCCGCTGCCTCGCCATTCTCAACGAGACCTTCGGCTATCCCGCGTTTCGCGGACCGCAAGCCGATATCGTCGAACACGTTGCGGCGGGCGGCGATTGCCTGGTGCTGATGCCCACCGGCGGCGGTAAATCGCTGTGCTATCAGATCCCATCACTGGTGCGTAAGGAAGCCGGTTTGGGTGCCGGCATTATCGTCTCGCCACTCATCGCGCTGATGCAGGATCAAGTCGCCGCACTCAGCGAACTTGGCGTGCGTGCGGCTTGCTTGAACTCCACGTTGGATGCCAAGCAGACGTTCGCGACCGAGCGCGCGTTCGAGAACGGCGAGATCGACATGCTCTACGTCGCGCCGGAGCGGCTGATGACCGCGCGATTTCAGGAGCTGTTGAGCCGGTCGCGTGTCGGACTGTTTGCGATCGACGAGGCGCACTGCGTGTCGCAATGGGGGCACGATTTCCGTCCGGAATACATCCAGCTGTCGGTGTTGCACGAACGTTTTCCGGACATCCCCCGAATCGCGCTGACCGCGACGGCCGACCAGCTCACTCGCGATGAAATCGTGTCGCGGCTCGCGCTGGACGAGGCGCGCATCTTCGTCTCCAGCTTCGATCGGCCCAATATTCGTTATCGGATCGTCGAAAAGGACAATGCCCGTACTCAATTGCTCGATTTCATTCGCGCAGAACACGTCCGGAACAACGCCTGCGATGCCGGCGTGATCTATTGCCTGTCACGTCGCAAAGTGGAGGAAACGGCGGCTTGGTTGGTCGAGAAGGGAATCCGAGCGCTCGCGTATCACGGCGGCATGGATGCGGGCACCCGCCAACACCATCAGGAGACGTTCAAGCGTGAGGACGGGATCGTCATGGTCGCAACCATCGCGTTCGGCATGGGCATTGATAAGCCCGATGTGCGCTTTGTCGCCCATCTGGATCTGCCGAAAAGCGTCGAAGGCTATTATCAGGAAACCGGTCGCGCAGGACGCGACGGGATGCCGGCCAATGCGTGGATGGCTTATGGGCTCGCCGATGTCGTCCAGCAACGTCGGATGATCGACGAATCGGCCGCCGACGAGGCGCACAAACGCATCTCGACCGGCAAGCTGGATGCGTTGCTGGGGCTGTGCGAGACCGCATCGTGCCGTCGTGTGCAATTGCTCGCCTACTTTGGCGAACACAGCCAACCGTGCGGCAATTGCGACACCTGCATCGAACCGCCGGCAACCTGGGACGGGACGCGTGAAGCGCAAATGGCGTTGTCTTGCGTTTACCGTGCGGCGCAAGCCGGCGGCATTCGCTACGGTGCCGGCCACTTGATCGATATCCTGCGCGGCATATCAACAGAGCGGGTGCTGGAACGCGGTCACCAGACATTGTCGACGTTCGGTATCGGCAAAGATATGTCGGAACCGGAGTGGCGCGCGGTGTTCCGCCAGTTGGTCGCCTACAAGCTGTTGAGCGTCGATCACGAGGGGCACGGTGCGCTGGTGCTGACCGAGCACAGCCGGGCGGTGCTCAAAGGCGAAAAGCTCGTCACGCTGCGACGGTATGTGAAGCGTGCACGTCAACGCATCGCCGAAGGCCGTACTGCAGCGGCCGCCGAC
>CAWUJR010000037.1:0-15757 GCA_963922375.1 uncultured Robbsia sp. | reverse complement strand
CCGGAAAGGTTAGTTTCTTTTCGCCGGCTGTTGTTCTATGCGGGTCGGTCTTTAAGTTTACGCTTCTTGCTTCGATAATGCATTTTGCCAACGTAATCGACCCCCGCACCGACACATACAACGCCATGCCGTCAGCCGACACTTGTATATCCGCGGGCGCGGGCGCGGATGTAGATGCCGGTGCGGTCTGAGGTGCCGGTATCGAAGCGACTTTTGCTGGCGATGCCGCGGCCATCGACGGATCGTTGCCTGTCGCGAAAAGGGGGCGGTGCTGCAAAGCGCTCAGTTGGCCGCTTTGATGTGCGTACGCCAGCACCGAAAGTGTCGCATCTAATTCGTTGACGACATAAACCCGTTTCCCGTCGGGCGAGAACGCGAGTTGTCGAGGACCCGCACCTGCAGGCATGACAAAACGGTCGTGCAGCGCAAGCCGCCCATCGCGCGCATCGAGGCTGTATATCAAAATAGTGTCGGTGCCGAGGTCGCTGACCAGAACGAAGCGATTGTCCGGACTGCACACGGCGCAATGAGCATGGGGCACCGTTTGTCGATCCCGCCTCGGACCGTTTCCCGAATGCGTATGTTCGCTCGCCGCCGGCCCAAACTTGCCGTGGTCGTCGATCGCAAAGCTCGCAATATGGCGCCCGGGCCGTTCCATCGCATCGTCGTGTGCATAATTCGCCGCCAGCAACACCCTCCCGGTTCGGTCCAAGCCGCAAAACGCCGTCAAACTTCCTCTGGTTGCTTGAGTGACCTGCCAGGTTAGCAGCCCTGAGGACGCGTTCACGTCGAAGCCATGAATCTCGCCTTCTACTTTGCCGAAGCGTTCCGACGTCGCAAAAAGGCGGTTCCGGCGAGGGTCTAATGCGATATAAGTCGGATTGGCAACGCTGGTTTCGCTTGTCAAAAACGAAAGCTTACCGTCGCGTTCGTCGAACGAATATAAAGCGATACCGTCGCCGTGCGCATGCCGAAAGTGCGGAATGGCCTCGTTCAGGGTTCCAATCGCGACGATTGTCGTAGAAGGAGATAAATCCAATGTCTGTGCTCCTGCGGCCGGGGAATGACGTCAATATAGCGTGTTCCCTACTTGTATGGTAGTTGGGGAATGCTATATGATCTTTTCAAACAGAGGGTAAGCGCCGCCCGCAGACGGCGATATCCCGATTCAATACTAAAACATTGGAGACGTCATGGGCACCAGAGCTGGCAAGCGGTGGTACGCGTTCACATGGACATTATTGGTAGCTTCTCTTTCGCTGGCCGGCCCGACACAGGCACAGGTGGCAACCGGCGATACCTCCAAGGACAAAATGGCGTTGTCCAATAGTTATGCGGGCAATACGTTTCGCCAGCAGCAGATGAAAACCTGGCAGGAAGTGGCCGGGCAAGCGGTGCAAGCGCATTTGATCGCGGCGGCACCTGCTTATACGACGGCGGAGAATCAGGCAACGGAGCAGGCGCAGCAAGTGCAGAATCTGGTGCTGCAAGGATACAAGGCCATTGTCATCAACGCTGCGTCTCCGACCGCACTCAATGGTGTCATCAAAAACGTCTGTGCTGCCGGCGTGATCGTCGTTTCCTTTGATGGCATTGTGACCGCGCCCTGCGCTTATCGTATCGCAGCCGATTTCCAAAAGCTCGGGGCGACACAGGTGGACTTTCTCGCGAAAGCGCTGAACGGGAAAGGAAACTTGCTGGAAGTCCGAGGTTTGGCGGGCGTGTCGGTCGACGATGAGATTCATCAAGGCGTCGTCGATGAAGTAAAGAAATATCCGGGCATGAAGCTCGTCGGTTCCGTCTACGGGGGGTGGACACAGACCGTGGCGCAAAAGCAGGTGTCGGGTGTGCTTGGTTCGCTGCCTGATGTGGATGGCGTTGTGACACAAGGCGGTGACGGATTCGGCACTGCGCAAGCTTTCCGTGCCGCTGGGCGCAAGGTGCCGCTGATCGTGCTCGGGAACCGCCAGGAAGAATTGGCTTGGTGGAAACAACAAGGTACCGATAAATACAAGACGATGTCGATTGCGGCCGATCCTGGATCTTCGACCTTCGCGTTTTGGGTTGCACAGCAGCTCCTCGCAGGTGCGAAATTCCCTCATGATCTGGCGCTGCCGATGTTGACCGTCGAACCGCAGTCGCTGGATCAGACCCTGGCGAAAACGTCGCCGGGGACGGTAGCGGCCAATGTATTTTCGCAAGCTCAAGTCGCCAATATGATTGCCCACCCGGCGAAATAAGCTTCCGGTGAAGCGGAAGCAAGTGATCCGTCACGCGTTGTCGAGAGGAGAGAATATGAATCAGGACGGCGGCCGCGCTTTGGCCACATCGGATGATCGACGGGTAGCGCAGGTCGGGGCGACACAGCTCGAACCGGCTGAGGCAGTCGACCGTGTCACGTTGATTCAGGCCGACGCGGTGAGCGTGGCGTTCGGTAAGGTTCGTGCACTCAACGACGTGACCTTGTCGCTCCGAGCTGGCGAATGTGTCGCCATTGCCGGGCATAACGGCGCAGGTAAGTCGACGCTGATGAATGTACTGGCGGGTGCGTTATCCGCGACCGCAGGGGCGGTGCTGATGGACGGGCAACGGTACGACGGCGGCTATGACGCACAAACGGCGCGCGCACTGGGTATTCGCTGTGTCTTTCAGGAGCTGTCGCTGTGTGAGAACCTCACGATCGAGGAAAACATGCGTGCGATCCACCCGCAGTTACGCGGTTGGGGATGGCGGCGAGAAGCCCGGCGCATCATTGAGTCACAGTTGCATGCAATCTTTCCGGGCCATGGCCTGCGCGGGCGCGACCTTGTCGCAGAGCTCTCGCTGACGCAAAAACAAATGGTTGAGATTGCCCGCGGATTCGCTGCTGTGGATACCGCTGTGCGCTTGGTCATTCTCGACGAACCTAGCTCGAGCCTGGACAAGTTTGCGGCCGATCAATTGATCGATTTCGTGAGAACACGTTGCAACGCAGGCATATCGTGCTTGTTGATTACTCACATGTTGGACGAGATGCTGCGTGGGGCGGACCGTATCTTGATCATGCGAGACGGCCACGCGGTAGAGATGCTCGAGAATCGTGATCTTTCCAAAGACATGATCGTGCAGGCGATGGGGCAGCTCGACGTGGCGGCCGAACCTGCCGGAAAAGGCGCGACCGCCGGCGTTCCGAAGGAACTGGCGGTCCGCATGAGTGACCGGAGGACAGCGTTCTCCTGGCGCGTCGGACCGGACGGCCGGAGCGAGATTGCCGCGGAAAGGGGGCGTATCGTGGGCCTTGCCGGACTGGCGGGGCAGGGGCAAAGCGAAGCGCTTGGCAAGATTTATGCGAGTACGCTGCGCGGCAAAAGCGGTGGTGATCGCGTCGCTTTTGTCGCCGGGGATCGTCGGGGCGAGGGGGTCTTCGTCGATTGGTCGATCGAACAGAATTTGAGCGTTCGCTGGCTCGCTGACCGAGGCGGTCCCGCCTGGCTCGACGAACGACGGGCGCGCCAACTCTACGACACGTGGCGGCAGCGCATCCAAATTCGCGCGGATCGGCCCGAAGATAATATCTTGTCGTTAAGTGGCGGCAATCAGCAAAAAGTCTTGTTTGCACGCGCGTTAGCGTCGGACGCGGACCTCATTTTGATGGACGACCCGATGCGCGGCGTAGATGTCGGAACGAAACGCGAAATCTATGGAATGCTTCGCGAGGAAGCGGACAAAGGCCGCACGTTCCTCTGGTACACGACCGAGTTCGCCGAGCTGGCGTACTGCGATGCGTCGTACATTTTCCACGCAGGACATATCACGCGAAGACTGTTGGCACATGAATGTACGGAAGATGCCGTATTGTCCGCCAGCTTCGAAGAGGTGCAAGCATGACTTACGCTCGATCGACGTCGCAAGTCCCGCAGCCGCCCCAGCCGCATTCGCGTCCTCCGTACGATGACGGAAGCCCGCATCGGGAGGAACAAAGCGCTCAGACGCAGCGCGCATCGAGAAAGCGCCCGATTCGCGTCGATTTCCGGACCTTATTGCCGGTGTGTTCGGCGCTGCTCGTTCTCGTACCCATATTCGTGCTTCAGCCGACCACGCTGAGCTATTTCGGCATCAATATGCTGTTCAATCTGGGCGTACCGATCGTCTTGGCGTCGCTTGCGCAGCTTGCTGTGATCACCGCAAATGAGCTCGATTTATCGATTGGCTCCTTTGTGAGTCTGGTGACATGCATTGGCTCGACATTATTGGTGTCGCATCCGTATCTCGGTATTGCGGTGTTGTTGGGCTGCATATTGCTCTATGCGCTACTTGGCGCGTTGATTGCAGCACGCGGCGTTTCGTCGGTGGTCGTGACGCTGGGACTGTCTTTTGTGTGGAACGGGATTGCCGTCTACCTGTTGCCTCAGCCCGGGGGCACCACGCCGAACTGGTTGGCGACATTGATGAGTTATCCGATGCCGGGTGTGCCATTGCCTGTTGTGCTGACGATCGCTGTTGCAGTGATTGCCCATCTCGTTTTGATGCGTTCGCCGTTCGGCGTCGGCTTGCGCGGTGTCGGCGGCAATCCTCGGGCGATGCAGCGTTTCGGATGGTCGGTCGTGGGCTCGAAAGCCATGCTATTCGGCCTCGCCGGTCTGTGTGGTGTCGGTAGCGGACTGTGCTTGCTCGGGTTGTCGACGTCGGGGGATGCCAATATCGCGCTGCGCTATACATTGATTTCCGTGGCGGCGGTCATTCTGGGCGGCGGCGAATTCAGCGGAGCGCGGGTATCGGCCATCGGCACCGTGCTAGGCGCCGTGACGCTGACACTGGCCGCGTCGTTTCTGTCTTTCCTGCAGATCGCTCCGGAATGGCAGATCGGTGTGCAAGGCGCCATTCTTATCGTGGTGCTGTCCCTTCGCCTGCTGTCCCGTCAACGTCGTCCCCGTTATTGAATTGCTTGCCGTGCGCGTGGATGCGATCGGCCAGGAGAATGAGCATGCGTAAGTTGTTAACCGGTGCGCCTTGGACGTGGTCCGTAGGAGGAGCGATTTTGACATTGGCCGCAGCGGCAATCGGATTTGGATCGCAAACTGCCGCAAATATGATTTCATCCGGGTCGCCGTTTGTGGTGTTCATGGTGTTGGTCGGCCTTGGGCAGATGTTAGTCATCACCACAGGTCCCGGCAATATCGATTTGTCCGTACCGGCCGTCATGGCGCTCGCGGGAGCGATCGCGATGCATGTGATGGCGGCCAGCGGCAGTTCGGTGTTGGGCATCCTTGCGGCGCTCGCGATTGGCATTGCAACGGGCGCGCTCAATTATGTTTTGATCCGCCTGTTGCGTATCCCACCCATCATCGCCACCCTCTCGTCCAGCTTCATCTGGCAATCCGTGGCGATCAGTCAGGGCCAGGGTAATGCAGGACCGCCGGCGGCCTTTGAAAACTGGGTGTTGTCGCGTTATCTGGGACTTTCAAGCTTGATGCTTATCGGCGTTGCGATTAGCGTACTCATTGCTATCGCGCTGTTCAAAATGGTGATCGGACGTCAACTGTCAGCAGTCGGCCAGAACGCACGTGCCGCAAAACTCGCCGGGGTGCGAGTCGAGCCGTTGCGGTGCGTTGCGTATATTGCCTGTTCGGTCCTGGCGGCCATTGCAGCGCTGCTGCTTGCCACGTTCTCCGGGGGCGCAACGCTCGATATGGGAACCGAATACATGTTGCTTTCGGTCGCGGTCGTGGTGATTGGCGGTACCCGTATTTCCGGCGGTGGGGCGGTGCCGGGCGGCGTATGGGGCGCATCGTGTTTTCTCTATCTCCTCAACGCCGTATTGAGCGCCAGTAGTGCCGGCGCGGGCGCGAGGGCGATCATCTACGGCGGCTTGATCATCCTGGTGACGTTTGTGGCAGGGACAAAGCGAAAAGCCTAGCGCGGGTTATAAGCGCTAGGTGGTCGTAGGGACTTGCAGCGTTAGTTTGCGTATTGGGCGATGGCCGCGAGCGTGCCGGATTGCAGCGCGACGACCGCAGAAACGATGGCGGCGCGGAATGCTTCGTTATTCGCAAGCTCGCGCGGGAAAATGTCACGGCAATCGAGCAACGTATCCACCAGTGCATTCGGGTCCGCATCGGCGCGCTGTGCTCCGGTGCATAGCGACGCTGAGAGCGGGTCGTTCACAGCGTACGCCGCGCCGTTATCCGATTGGCCCTGGAGGAAACGCATCCAGGCAGCAACCGCCAAGGCCAGGCGGTCGATCGATTTTTGCTGTGAAAGTCTTTGCGCAATGGGTGCAAGCAGCCGCTGGGGCAACTTTTGACTGCCATCCATCGCGATCTGAGCGCAGCGGTGTTTCAATGCCGGGTTCGCGAAACGGTCCAGTAGTGCATCACGGTAGGCGAACAAATCGAAAGAGGTGGGTACCGATAACGTTGGGATGACCTCATGCGTCAACATGCCGTGCACCAGGGTACGCAATGGCGGGTGGCGCACCGCTTCGTCAATGGTCTCGAATCCAGCCAGCATCGACAGATAGGCAAGCGTGGAATGTGCGCCGTTAAGCATCCGCAACTTCGCGAGCTCGAACGGTGTGACGTCTTCCACCAGTTCTGCACCCACGCGGTCCCACGCTGGCCGTCCCGTCGGGAAGTGGTCTTCGACGACCCATTGCCGGAACGGTTCACAAGGAACGGGAACGGCATCGCGCATGTGCAATGCCAGGTGCGCCGCTTCCCGGTCTGCATCCGTCGTGGCCGGCACGATACGATCGACCATGGTCGAGGGAAACGCAACGTGCTTGTCGATCCATATTCCCAGCTCGTCGTCGATCATACGTGCGTACGAGGTGACGACTTTGCGCAACGCCGCGCCATTGTGAGCAAGGTTGTCACACGACAAGACGGTAAATGGCGCGATACCGGCGTCGCGACGTGCGCGCAGCGCGTCAGTAATGATGCCCGGTACCGTGGAGGGGGCATCAGGTTGGGTCAAATCGTGCGCGATGCCTGGCAGATGCGTGTCCACTTCACCGGTTTTCGCATCTCGGCAGTAGCCTTTCTCGGTGACGGTAAGGGAGACGATGCGGACCTTGGCATTCGTCAACAATGCGAAAAGACGCGGACGGTCGTCAGGAAGCGCCAGTACCTCGTGGAGCGCCCTGACGACGGTGGTCTTCACGCCCGCTGGGCCGCGCTCGACGATGCTGTACAGCCCATCCTGCGCCATGAGGACATCGCGCTTGGAAACATCGCCCTGCAGCGTGACGCCGCAGATCGACCAATCCCCGCCGGCTTTCAGCATCGCCTCTTCTGTGAAAACAGCCTCATGTGCACGGTGAAAATTGCCTATGCCGAGATGGACGATGCCGATCGCCGGTTCTTTCCATGTGCCGGGTAGCAGGTTCTCCGTCAGTTGTGGCAAAGCGGCTCGTCGTAATCGTGTCATCTGTTCTTCCTAGCCCCGGGGAAACCCGGCATTGGTGTTGGTATACTTGTATGGTAGCATCGTTTTTATCGTCTACCTTTTCATGAAAACCCTATGAAAATCGTTCGTGCCGACGTCATTGTTACCTGCCCGGGCCGTAATTTCGTCACGCTCAAAGTCGTCACGGACGAAGGCGTTTATGGTATCGGCGATGCGACGCTCAATGGGCGGGAACTCGCTGTCGCCGCCTATCTGCGAGAGCATGTTTGTCCGTTATTGATCGGCCGCGATCCGGGTCGCATCGAGGATACTTGGCAATTTCTATACAAAGGCGCTTATTGGCGCCGTGGTCCGGTAACGATGACGGCAATTGCCAGTGTCGACATGGCCCTCTGGGACATACTTGGCAAGGTCACGAACAAGCCGTTGTATCAATTGCTAGGTGGCGCGTCGCGCGATAGCGTGATGGTGTACGGCCACGCGACGGGCCGTGATATTCCGGAGGCGTTGGACCGCTATGCCGAACACGTGGAAGAGGGTTACCGGGCGATACGTATCCAGTGTGGTGTGCCCAATATGAAATCAGTATATGGCGTATCGAAAGGATCCGGCATGTATGAGCCTGCGACCAAAGGGCAGGTGGAGGAGCAAAGTTGGTCTACCGAGAAATATCTCGATTTCGCCCCCTCTCTGTTCGCTGCAGTGCGTGACCGGTTCGGTTTCGATACGCACATGTTGCACGACGTCCATCATCGCCTGACACCTATCGAGGCCGCTCGGTTGGGCAAGTCCGTCGAACCGTACCGCTTGTTCTGGATGGAAGATCCCACGCCTGCCGAAAATCAGGAAGCGTTTCGATTGATACGCCAGCATACGGTAACGCCTATCGCGGTCGGGGAGGTGTTCAACAGTATCTGGGACTGTCAGCAGCTGATCTCCGAACAACTCATCGACTATATCCGCGCGACGCTTACCCATGCAGGCGGGATAACCCATTTGAAGCGGATTGCCGATTTCGCATCGCTCTACAACGTGCGAACCGGCTGTCATGGGCCATCGGACCTTTCGCCGGTCTGTATGGGGGCAGCGCTGCACTTCGATCTCTGGGTGCCTAATTTCGGCGTACAGGAATATATGGGCTTTCCCAAAGAGGCGCTCGATGTCTTCCCGCATGCCTGGACATTCGAGCGCGGATCGATGCATCCCGGGGAAGTGCCGGGCCATGGCGTCGATATAGACGAAAGCTTGGCCGCGAAGTTTCCATACGATCCCGCGTATTTGCCGGTCGCTCGACTCGACGACGGCACATTGTGGAACTGGTAAGGGTATCTCGCGCTGATGCGATGACCACCGGGATCCACGCGATATCTATAAAAGACAGGAGATGAAAATGTTAGCAGCGGTCCTCCATGAGCCGAAGAGACTCGTCATCGATAATCTTGACGCACCGGTCCCGCAGGCGGGACAAATACAAATCCGCGTGCGCGCGGGTGGTATATGCGGCTCCGATTTGTCGTATTACTTCAAAGGTAAGAGTGGCGACTTTGCAGTACGAGAGCCTTTTGTGCTGGGGCATGAAGTCGCTGGCGAAGTTTCTGCTCTGGGAGAGGGCGTCACCGGTCTGAAGGTCGGGCAGCGCGTCGCGGTGAATCCGAGTTTGAATTGCGGGACGTGCCGATTTTGCGTCAAAGGCATGGTCAATCAGTGCCTGAATATGCGCTTCATGGGCAGCGCGTCGACGTTTCCTCATATGCAAGGGATGTTTCGCCAATTCATCTCTGTTACCGCGCGCCAGTGCATCCCTGTACCGGACGCGCTGGATTTTGCAGAGGCGTCGATGGCAGAGCCATTGGCTGTCGCCCTCCACGCGCTGCGGCACGCAGGAGCGCTCTTGGGCGCGCGGATGGTGATTGTCGGATGTGGTCCGATCGGCTGCATCGTGCTTGCAGCCGCGAAGCGTGCAGGCGCGCACCACCTGGTTGCGGTGGATCTGGCGGATAAAGCGCTGCGAATGGCCGCCGCGCTTGGCGCTGACGAAACCGTCTTGGCCTCGGATCAGGCGCGTATCGACGAATGGTCGCAGTCTCGGGGGACGTTCGATGTGGTCATCGAGGCGTCAGGTAGTCCCGCGGGGCTCGATACGGCATTGCGTGTGGCATGCGCTGGCGGCACTGTCATCCAGGTCGGGAATCTGCCGGCCGGGCAGCCGCCGGTCGCCGCGAATCTGATCATGGCAAAAGAATTAGCGTACCGTGGCTCGTTCAGGTTCACCGATGAATACGCAATCGCTGCCGAGGAGATCGCAACCCGAAAAATCGATCTTCGACCATTGATGACCCATGCGTTTGCGCTGGAAGAGGCCAACGAAGCGTTCGAAATGGCCCACGATCGCAATCAATCGATGAAGGTGCATATTCGCTTCGATTGATGACCGCTAAGTGGGAGACGATTGATGGTCCGTCGTCAGCGATGGTGCGGCGTGGTGAGAAAGCGGGTGTGCGTCGTGTGTTAATATCGTAGCGAGTTTTTTCATTGCTTTCCCTCACCCCAATTCCTCGTATGAAAAGCGCATCGTCTCCACGTGCGGGTACCGTTGCCGCCGATGTCGACGCGCTGCGTAAAGCAGGCGCGGCGCTGAAGCCCGTGACGGCGCCTGGTACGGACGTGGTCCGTAAGGCGCTGCCGCCGAAGCTGTCGATCGATTTGCAGTTGGATCCGCAAGAGCCTATCGGTAAGCAGATTTTTCGTGCATTGCGGCAAGCCATATTTACTGGCGCACTGGTCCCTGGCACATCACTGTCCGAGAAAGACGTGTCTGACGTTTTCCAGGTGTCGCGCCAGCCGGTGCGCGAGGCTTTCATCAAACTCGTGGAAGCCGGCGTGCTGCAGGTGCTGCCGCAGCGAGGCACCTTCGTGAAGAAGATTTCTCCACGCGCAGTACGTGAAGGACGGTTCATTCGGGAAGCGATCGAGACGTCCGTCGCGCGGCGCGCTGCCCTCGTGATTACCGATGCACAGTTAGGCGAACTCACGCGAAATCTGCGCGAACAAAAAGCGGCAGCCAAGGCTGATGACACCAGCACATTTCTCGCGCTGGACGAGCATTTTCACTTTCTGATTGCGCAGTCTATCGACTGCACCGCCGCGTGGAACACGATTCAAGACATCAAGGCGCAGATGGACAGGGTTCGCTATCTGAGTCTTCATGATGTATCGCCCCTCGATCTATTGATCAAGCAGCACGCGAAAATCGTCAACGCACTGAAGGAGCATGACGCCGACCAGGCGGAAGCCGCGATGCGCTCGCACCTACGAGAGATTCTTATCTCGCTGAATCCCGTGTTGGAACGTCATCCCGGTTGGTTCGAGGTCGAGGAAGCGGAGCGGATTCCGCTGATTACTTGATCCTCCGGTCCATGGCCCTGCTACTGCACGCCGGGCGTGCTTCGGCGTGGTGGAGCGGTCGCGGTCGCCCGTCCGCTGCGCGCCGACGTCTGTCGCACCCCTAATGCGAAGACACAAACTTTGCGTCCCGAAGCCCGGGGGGCAGAGCGAACGTCGTCCTCAGACGTTTCGTCTCTGCTGCCGGCGTCAGGCCGAAGAGACGCTTGAATTCCCTGTTGAATTGCGAGGGACTCGCATAGCCGACCGCATGCGACGCCGATTCCGCGGTCATATCTTGCCGTACCATCAACAAGCGAGCCTGATGAAGGCGTGTGGATTTGACATATTGCATCGGTGACGTGTTGGTGATGGACTTGAAGTGACTATGGAAGGTCGGCACGCTCATACCCGCCTCGCTGGCCAACGAGGTCAAATCGATAGGCAGTGAATAGGTTGCGTGGATGCGCTCCAGCGCTCGACCTATCTTGCCGAATTGCCCTTGCATGGCCAGTGCGGCACGCATGACGTCGCCTTGTTCTCCCGTCAGAACCCGGAAATACAACTCGCGCAGCATCCCCCGCCCTAAGATGGCTGCCTCCAGCGGGTCCTGCATCGCCTCAAGAAAGCGGAGTACTGATCCTCGCAACGCGTCATCCATTGGGCTGGACATCATCGGCTGGGGTGTATCGTCACAAGATGAGATGCGCCGGTCGCCAATTTGCAGGATCAACTCCGCCGCCAGTCGGAAGTCCAAATGCATGTAGATGGCCAGTAGCGGCTGTTCCGGTGTCGCATCCGTTTCCATGGTGAAAGGTACCGGCACAGCGACAGCGAGATAATGTCGCTCGTCGTACAAAAAGACCCGATCGCCAAAGAAGCCGCGTTTTTTGCCCTGGCAGACGATCACAATGCCCGGATCGTAGAGCACCGGCGTCCGGGAGAGCGGGCGATCGGAGCGCAGAATTCGCACATCGTGCAGTGGCGTCAGGTTATACCCTTCATCAGGTGCCAGCGCTTCAAGCAAACGCACCATCCGCTCGTGCTCATTCGTCTTCGATGCACGCACACGTTCTACCGAGATCGTCGGAACAGTGAAATCGGTCATAGTATTAGGCAATAAATAAACACGATTGACGCTGATTTCTGTTTTCCATCAAGCATAACATGCAAGCTTCTCTACTCATCCGGGAGCGATGTCATGGCATTAGTCAAAACTATCTTGATTACCGGCGTCAGTAGCGGGTTTGGGCGCGCACTCGCCAGCGAGGCCGTCGCGGCTGGCTATCGCGTCGTCGGCACGGTACGGAACGAGGAAGCAAAGCAGGCTTTCGAGGCGCTCGGATCCGGCAACGCGTTCGGTCGCTTACTCGACGTGACCGATGTTGATGCTATCGACACGGTCGTCAGCGAGATCGAGGCGACGCTTGGGCCGGTCGACGTCCTGGTCAACAATGCGGGATACGGTCATGAAGGTGTGATGGAGGAGTCGTCGCTTGCCGATATGCGACGCCAATTCGATGTGAACGTGTTCGGTGCCGTGGCGATGATCAAATGCGTGCTGCCCTTCATGAGAGCAAGGCGGAGCGGTCACATCCTTAACATCACGTCGATGGGGGGATTCATTACGATGCCGGGGATTGCCTATTACTGCGGGAGCAAATTCGCATTGGAGGGCATCTCCGAGGCGCTGGGCAAAGAGGTAAAGCCTTTCGATATTCATGTGACTGCCGTGGCGCCGGGCTCGTTTCGCACGGATTGGGCAGGGCGTTCGATGGTGCGAAGCGTCCGCTCGATACCTGACTATGATTCGTTGTTCGATCCGATCAGAAAAGGGCGCGAAGAAAAAAGCGGCAAGCAACTCGGCGACCCGATCAAGGCCGCTCGGGCGATGTTGGCCGTGATCGAGAGCGAGCATCCGCCCACGCATCTTCTGCTGGGAAGCGATGCATTGTCTTTGGTGCGAGAAAAACTCTCGTCGCTTAGTGCAGAACTCGATGCATGGGAAACGCTGACGAAATCGACAGACGGATAAGACCGCTAAGTCAGATTGGCGATCGGACAATCCGGTCGGTCTGCAGGACGCGACAGCGATCAGGAGTCTCTCGACATGACGGAATCGTGAAGCCGACGTGCGTCTCGGCGTGTCGGACGCCTCCGTGGTGCAAGCACTCGCACCATTCGAGCGCAAACCCGCACCAAACCGAGTGTGCGACGGGGCGATCGATCCTGCCGGGTTGGATCATATCGGCCGAGCATGGCCTCTCGCGACGCCTGCGACGCAGTCTCGCGATTCAGCGGCTTACGCCTCGGCAAACGCGCACCGTTCGATGCTCGTCTACCCGAGGTTGGGCTGAATTTGGCATGCCCTTTGCATTTCCTGCGCTGTTCTGGATAGTGCGCAGCCCAGGTCTTTCCTTTCAACGGTGGGATGCATTCGCCGACGATACGAGACCCGAGTGTCGGGCATCGCACGCCGATTATCGACAGTGAGGTCACGCCATGACGCCCAACCGCCGCGATGTGCCAACCGTTGTCATCACCGGTGCACATCCGAAGCTCTATAACCATGACTTGGCGCCGACCGCCCCCGAAGCGCGCACGTGGGGCGCATTCAGCTTGTTTGCAATGTGGATGTCCGATGTGCATTCGGTTGGTGGATACACGTTTGCTGCCAGTCTGTTTTTCCTCGGCTTGACCGGATGGCAAGTGTTGGTCTCGATGCTCATCGGCATTGTCGCGGTTTACCTTCTGATGAATCTCATTGGACGACCGTCGCTGCGCTATGGCATTCCGTTCCCGGTCATGGCGCGCGTCTCCTTCGGCGTGATGGGGGCGAACCTGGCCGCGATCGTGCGGGGCATTGTTGGCATTGTCTGGTACGGCGTGCAGACTTACTTTGCTTCCAAAGCGGTGCAGGTGCTGATTATCACGCTTGCGCCATCCGCCGCCAGTCTCACGCACGATAGTTTTATAGGCCTGTCCACCCTGGCCTGGGTCAGCTTTTTGTTCATGTGGTTTTTCCAGTTGCTCATTTTCCTCAGTGGGATGGAGCGCATCCGAAAATTCATCGATTTTTGCGGACCTGTCGTCTACGTCGTCATGTTCGTGCTGGCAATCTGGATGCTGTATCGTGCGGGATTGTCCAGCCTTTCACTGCAACTCAGCCCGCCAGCTTCCTCGCGCACGGCGACGGTCGGTGTCATGGCGAATGCGGCGATGCTGATCGTCGCCTACTTCTCCGCATTGCTGCTGAATTTCGGCGATTTCGCCCGCTTCGGGAAAGACGAGGCGGCGATGAAAACCGGCAACTTCCTTGGTCTGCCGGTCAATTTTCTGGTGTTTTCGATCATCATCGTGATCGTGACGGCGGGGACGCTGAAGGTGTTCGGGAAAGCGATCATGGATCCCGTCCTCATCGTCGAAAGAATAGGGAACCCTGTTGTCGTGATCGTTGGCTCGATCACTTTCATTGTTGCCACGATGGGAATTAACATCGTCGCGAACTTTGTCTCTCCTGCGTTCGATATCTCGAATCTCAAACCCGAAAAAATCAGTTTCAGGATGGGGGGGCTGATCACGTCCGTCTTGTCGGTTCTCGTCTGTCCTTGGCTGTTCGTCGCGAGTCCGTCTGCGATTACGCTATTCGTCAGCATTTTCGGCTCGGTTCTTGGACCGATGTTCGGCATCATGCTCGCCGACTACTATCTGGTAAAAAAGCAGTCGGTGATCGTCGAAGACCTTTATACGATGTCGCGTATCGGACGCTATCATTACGATGGAGGATGGAACCGAAAAGCGCTGCTCGCGTTAGGTGCATCCGGTGTGTTGTCGATCGGGCTCTCTCTTCTGGGAGCTTATGGCGTGATGTTCAATGTGGGCGATTGGGGTTGGCTTATCGGCGCCGGCGCCAGCGCGCTGATCTATTATGGCTTGGTGGGGCTGTCAGGACCACAGCCCCATTTGGCGTCTGCGGTCGCCGAAGAGTGATCCGGCGCTGCTTGTCTCTTCGAATTGGGGGTAAAAGGCAGTAACCCGTATCAATCTATAAAGTCTGAACCCGCCACCGGTCCTGCGCTGACGCGCTGTGCTACAGCGTCGTTTTTCGGTCCCAGGGAGGCGCATCGCTGAAGGTCTCGTCGAGGTAATCGACAAACCGGCGGACTTTCAGTGGAATACGTCGTGCGCTGGGATATACGGCTTGAATTGTCAAATCTGCGGCTTGATACGCTGGCAGCAGAGCAACGAGCTCGCCGCGTCGTAGGTGCTCGCCAAACACGAAGGTGGGACCATAGGCGATGCCGGCCCCGGCGAGCGCGCACGCGAGCAGCATCTGTGTATTGTTGGCGGCGATCCGACACGGACCGTCGATCACGTGCGCGCGATTCTCGGCATCGAGCAAGGTCCAGTCGTTGGCAGACACGGCCTCGCTGAACGCCAGTCGTTGTGCGGATTGCAGATCGCCTGGCGTGCGGGGTGTTCCGTGACGTGCAAGATATGCGGGCGACGCACATACCACCATTCGGCAAGGCGCAAGGCGACGCGTCACGAGACTTGAATCCTTTATCTGACCGATCCGAATCGCCACGTCTACGCCCGCGTCGACAAGGTCGATGTAACGGTCTCCCAGCACGACTTCTACGCTCACGTTCGTATGGTCCGCCAGATAGCGTGCCACTACTTCGCCCAGATGCATGGCGCCGAACGTGACGGGTGCCGCAATACGCAACACACCGCGCGCGGTGCCTTGCGAATCGCCGGCTTCGCGATTTGCTTCTTCGTACGCCTCGAGAATCCGCTTGCTGCGCTCGTAATACATCTGGCCGGCGTCGGTCAGATTGAGGCGCCGCGTCGTGCGCTGGAGGAGTCGCGCATTCAGTTCCGCTTCGATCGCGCTCACATGTTTGCCCGCCATCGCCGCCGATAGGCCAAAGCGCCTCGCCGCCGCGGCAAAACTGCCTTCCTCTACTGCCGCGACGAACACCCCAAG
>CAWUJR010000036.1:0-15792 GCA_963922375.1 uncultured Robbsia sp. | reverse complement strand
GCCGCGCGGCCCCGGCGTGGCTTGCAGGCGGCGCGGTGGCGATGGGCCTGGGCATCTGGTCGATGCACTTTATCGGCATGCTGGCGTTCTCGCTACCGATCGGGCTCGCCTATGATTTGCCGATGACACTCGGCTCGCTGCTGATCGCCATCCTGTCGTCCGCAGTGGCATTGTGGTTCAGTAGCCGTCCGAATTTGCCGCTGCGTGCGCTTTGCGGCGGTGCGTTGCTGATGGGGAGCGGCATCGCGGCAATGCATTACAGTGGTATGGCGGCCATGAGGATGAGTCCCGGGATCGTGTACTCGGTACCAATGGTCGCGTTCTCCGTCGTGATCGCGATCGCAACGGCCGGTGCCGCACTCCTGATCGCATTTTGGTTGCGCGGCCATTCCCAGCCGATCCGACATTATCGCTTGGCGGCATCGGTCGTGATGGGCGCAGCGGTGGTGGCCATGCATTACACCGGCATGGCGGCCGCGCATTTCCCGATCGGATCGGTATGCGGAGCGCTCGTCGCCGGTGGTCTCAGCGGCAGCGCATTGGCAATGCCGATCCTTGTCGTCACCATCGCCGTGTTGACGGTTGCGCTGATTACATCGATCTTGGACATGCGCCAGGAGATGAAGACCGCGATCCTGTCGTCGTCGCTTGCGGAGGCGAATCTCGAATTATCGCAGCTGGCGCTGCACGACACGTTGACCCGGTTGCCGAATCGATTGCTGTTGATGGACCGCCTGGAGCAGGCGATCGAGCTGGCGCACGCGGAACATGCGCTGTTCACCGTGATGTTCATCGACCTCGATGGTTTCAAGGCGGTCAACGACACTTTCGGGCACCAATTGGGCGACCTGCTGCTGATTCAAGTGGCCGAGCGAATCCGCCAGAACGTGCATGCGAAGGATACGTGTGCCCGCCTGGGGGGCGATGAATTCGTGCTGGTCGCGATGATCCGCAAGCCGGAAGACGCGGCGACGATTGCGGACCGGCTGGTGTCCGCACTGGACGAACCCTTCGTCGTCGCGGGCCACCAACTGAGCGTATCCGGCAGCATTGGGGTCGTGCTCTATCCGGGCGACGGTGCCGATGGTGCTGGCCTGCTGAAGAATGCCGATATTGCGATGTATCACGCGAAATCGCTCGGCCGCAATCAGGCGTGTTTCTTCGAGGGCTCGATGAATACGCAAACGACCGAGCATCTATCATTGCTGCAGGACTTGCGTCTGGCGCGCAAGCGCGGGCAGTTGGAATTACATTACCAGCCGAAATTTCGCGCGCCCAGCGGTCCGATCATCGGCGTCGAAGCGTTGCTGCGCTGGAACCATCCAGCGAGAGGCATGATCGGTCCGGACGAATTCATCCCGCTCGCGGAGCGCACCGGCTTGATTGTCACCATCGGCGAATGGGTGATCGACGAGGCTTGCCGCCAGTTGTCGGAATGGCGCAATAGCACCAACGGCGGTCGTGAAGAACTCACGATGGCGGTGAATATCTCTGCGCAGCAGTTCAATCACGTGCGCTTCCTGCCGACGGTTAAATCTGCGTTGTTCCGCCATGATTTGCCGGCGAACGCGTTGACGCTGGAAATCACGGAGTCCACCGCGATGCAGGATGTGGACGCGAGCTTGAACATCCTTGAACAATTACGCGATATGGGCGTGCGAATCTCGATCGATGATTTCGGTACCGGCTATTCCAGCCTGCTGTATCTGAAACGGATGCCTGCCAGTGAACTGAAAATCGATCGCGGCTTTGTCACCGGACTGCTCGCCGATAGCGAGGACGAGGCGATCGTCTCGGCGATCGTGGCGCTCGGTGAAACGCTGAAATTGTCGATCGTCGCGGAAGGCGTCGAAACCGACGCGCAGCAAGCACTGCTGACGCGGCTCGGATGCGATTCGCTGCAGGGCTTCCTGCTCGGCCGGCCCATGCCCGCCGGCGATTTGCTACAACTCATCTGAACGGATGTCCGTCGTAGTGCTTACCGCGGCCGAGTGTCACCGCTTGCGCTACTGCTGCACGCGCTGTAACGCTTCTGCGATCTGCTGGCTATCGTAGGGTTTGCGCAGCACGGCCGAGCGGGGTATCGCGCTGACATGATCGCTGCCGGTGGCGAATACGATGCCGATCCCGCGCTGCAACGACACGGCTTCCTTCGCCAGTACTTCGCCTGGCATATCCGGTAAGCCAAGATCGGTAATCAGAATATCGATCCAGGTGGACGTCATGATCGACAACGCCGTTTGCGCATCCGGCGCTTCCAGCACCCGATAACCAATTTCCTGCAGCAGCTCCGCCGTGTTCCAGCGGATCAAATCGTCATCCTCGACGAGTAGGATGCTTTGATGTGCAGCAGGGCGCGCGCCGGCAGTGGCGCTGTCGGTTGCAGCGCTATTCGTCGGGCCGCTTATGGCGTGATGCGCAGCGCTGTTGGCGCGATCCCTTGACATTCCCGCCGACGACTGCGTAGATACCGACGACAGCTCGGTTGCCGGGTCGAACGGCGCGCAAGCGTGCTCCCTTTTTACGCCCGCACGCGCATCGGCGGCGTCGATGAAGAGTGTGCCTGACAGGCGGGTGTTATCGGTGGATGGCGTAACGGGGGCGCTTGACGCCGATGCGGGCTTCGCCGTTGCCGAGCCCGAGGATGCCCGGATCGCATCGCGCTGTTGCTGATTCGACAGCATGTGCCGAAGCTTGCGTGCCAGCGCCTCACGCGTGTACGGTTTGCCCAATAGCTCGACACCATGGTCCAGTTTACCGCCGTGCACGATCGCATTTTCGGTATAGCCGGACGTAAAGAGCACGGCGAGATTACTGAGTCGTTCCTTCGCTTTGCGTGCCAGATCGGGACTGCGAAGCGGGCCCGGCATCACCACATCGGTAAACAGCAGATCGATCCGCACGCCGCTTTCGATGATCGCGAGCGCACTTTGCGCGTCGGCCGCTTTCAATACGCGATAGCCGAGTTCGGTCAGCATGTCGACCACGGTTGCACGCACTTCCGCGTCGTCTTCGGCGACCAGGATCGTCTCCGCACCGCCAACGACTTGTTGCACCATGACCTCGACCGGATGATCGGCTTCTTCCAGTGTGCGCGGCAAATACAGTTTGACGGTCGTACCCTGATCCATTTCACTATAGATGGCCACATGGCCGCCCGACTGCTTGACGAACCCATAGACCATCGACAAACCAAGCCCGGTCCCTTTACCCTCCGGCTTTGTTGAAAAGAAAGGCTCGAACGCCTGTGCCGCGACTTCCGGGGGCATGCCGCTTCCGGTGTCGGTGACTGCCAGCATGACATATTGACCGGGAACCACTTCCGCATGCTCGGTAGCGTATTGGCTATCCAGGTAGGCATTGCCGACTTCGATCGTCAGCTTGCCGACCCCGCCCATCGCATCGCGTGCATTGATCGCCAAGTTCAGAATCGCATTCTCGACATGGGTCGGATCGACGAACGTGCTCCATAGGCCACCGGAGACGACCATCTCGATGTCGATGGCCTCGCCCAGACTGCGGCGCAACATGTCCTCCATACCGCTCACCAGTCGACCGATCTTGATCGCCTTTGGCGCGAGGGCTTGACGGCGTCCGAAGGCGAGCAAATGGCTCGCCAGTTTGGCACCGCGTTCCACGCCGGCCAACGCATTGCTCACACGCCGGGCGGCGGTCGGCTGGCCGGCGACGTCGTTTGCAAGCAGTTGCAAGTTGCCCGAAATGACCTGGAGTAAGTTATTGAAATCATGCGCAACGCCGCCGGTCAGCTTGCCGATCGTTTCCATCTTCTGCGCTTGCTGGAGCGCGAGTTCGGTACGACGGTAAGCCTCGGCAGCCGCGCGCTCGGCGCTCATATCTCGACCTACCGCGTGCAGGAACTCCGCGTCCGGTACGGCATTCCAGGACAGCACGCCATAGCCGCCATCTTTGCGCAGGCATCGATTTTCAAAATGAAGGATCGGGTTGCCGAGCTCGGCATTGCGCAGCTCGGTCAACGTGCTGTCGTGGTCGGCAGGATGGACGAACTCGAAGAAAGACCGCCCGATCAATTCATCTTCGCGCCATCCCAGCAATTGCTCCCAAGCAGGATTGACCGATGTGATCGTCGCATCGAAACGCGCGACCATCATCACGTCGCTCGACAATCGCCAGGTACGATCGCGATCCGCGGTGCGTTCGGCAACCTGTTGTTCAAGCGTGAGGTTCAAATGCGCCAAATATTGGGACAGCGCTTTTTGATCCTGAATGTCGGTGTTCGTGCCGATCCATTGCGCAATCGCGCCGTGTTCGTCACGTACCGCCAGTGCTCTCGCCAAGTGCCAACGATAGCTACCGTCGGCGCGACGCAGGCGATATTCGTTTTCGAACAATTCACCGCTGGCCACGGCGATGGCCCATCGCTGGCGGGCGCGATCGAAATCGTCCGGGTGAACGACACTGAACCAGCGCTGGCCAGCCAGCGAACCGGGACCCGTGCCGGTGTACTCATAGGTGCGGTCATTGACCCAATTTACTTGACCGTTCGCGGGTGCGGCCCACACTTGGTTAGGCAGGGCCTGTGTGAGCGTACGAAAATTGGCTTCGCTGGTACGCAACGCGTGTTCCGCATGAATGCGATCGGTCACATCCGTGCCTTGTACGAATATCCCGACCACTTGGCCGTCTTCGTCCTTTAACGGCTGATACACCACATCGACATATAACTGTTCTTCACCCTTATCCAGATCGCGCGTCAACTGCACGGACATCGCGTTTGCCGCATACGTTTCGCCGGTGCGGAAGATGTCGTCGAGCGCAGCGATGAATTGTGTGCCGGCTGCATTTGGAAAGGTTTCGCGCACGGTCTTGCCCAACACTCTACGTTCACCGATCAAGCGTAGATAGGCAGGATTGGCGAGTTCATACACGTGATTAGGCCCCGTCAGCATGGCCATGAAGCCGGGAGCCTGTTCGAACATTCGGCGAAGCCGTTCGCGCTCGCCGCTGAGCCAGCGTTCGGCGCGTACCTTTGCAGTCGTTTCGACGACGATCGAAATCACGCCGACAGGCACGCCGCTCGCATCGACGATCGGCGAATAATCCAGATTCATCCAGACCGGTTCGGGCGTGGCACTGCGATGCAATGTCAGTTCCTGGTCGCGGTAGGAGAGGGTGCGGCCGGCGAGTCCCACCTTCATCACGTTATCGTTGAAATCGGCGACTTCCGGCCACCCCTCACGGACCTTCGAACCCAGTAATTGCGGGTGCCGTCCGCCCGCGAAAACCGAATAAGCATCGTTGTAGATCATGATGCCGTCCGGCCCCCACAAGGTGACGATCGGCACGGGCGAGCGCAGCAACATCGCCACGGTGGTGGTGAGGTGCGGTGCCCAGGTGTCCAATGGCCCCAATGGGGTAGACGCCCAGTCGAAGCGCTCGATAATGCGTCCTGTCTCCCCGCCGTTCAGCAGAAACGCTTGTGCTGCGTCCATCTTGGATTCGTTGCTCTTCATCTCACAGCCCATGCGCTTTGTTAGTCCAAAATTCTACGACAAGATGCGATTGCGCATTTGATAAGAAATGACGGCGAGCGGGCCAACAACGATTTGACACATCAAAAATGCAACTAACAGCCAAGTAAATCAAACCCCATCAATCCACCCCGTCCTGATTTACCCATTTCAGCATCAAAAGCGTCTACAAAACGCGCAACAAAACGTCACATGCATTGCCAAGAACAAATGCCCACCGGCACTGTCATAATCGCCCCTCGATGTAAAGAAGGAGCGGGGCGTGGTGGAAAGAGGAAGGCTGGTGCACGACGAATCGGGACCGTGGCGTAGCAAAAAAACAATCGAAAAGCGCCGTCCAATGGGGTGGGTATCGTTCATGACCGTCGCGGTCGTGATGACAAGCTCGGCAGGTGCAGCGGCCGCCGACAGCCGCTGCGCTGCCTTCTTCATCGGCGCGCAGGCGCCCGATCTGCACGATGCCCGCTTGACGACACGCACGCATGCGCTTTGTTTCCGATTTTATTCCTTGCTGGAGTCCGGCGTGACGCGTACAGCGCTTTGGTCGGCAGAGCATCTGACACGAGAGTCGGTCGCCAGCGCACACGAGGAAAAGCGCGTCGATGCGTTTCATGCGGAGTCCGAGATAGACGGCGAAGATCGTGCGGAGATAGCCGACTATCGCGCGTCGGGTTATGACCGTGGTCACATGGCCCCGAGCGGCGATATGCCGGACGCCGCTGCGCAAGAGGAAAGTTTTTCTCTCGCGAATATGGTTCCGCAGGCACCCGACAACAACCGACATCTGTGGCAGGGGATCGAAATTACGACGCGCGCGCTTGCGAAAGCCGACGGCGAGCTCTATGTGGTGACCGGCCCCATTTTCAGCGTGCACGCGACCGAGCTCGATGCGCGCGTAGAGATCCCATCCCATATCTGGAAGGCGATCTATGATCCCAGCCGGGGTGCAGCGGCGTACGTGACCGCGAATCGGCCCGGCAACGGTTACGCAGTCGTCTCGATCGCGACGCTGACACAGATGACGGGGATAGATCCGTTCCCGTCGCTGTCCGAGGCGGTGAAGACGCACGCGATCGCGCTGCCGCCGCCCAGACCCAGCGGTCGACGGATGAAATCGGGACCGGTGAGTCTGACGGCCCTTGGTCTGAGTGACGATCGTATGGCGTCGAGCCGCGCGTTCGTCAGCGGCGGCGAGCGCGCAGCGTTATCGACGACGATTTTTGCCGGGAAGGGTGCCGCTTGGCCGGCGAGCGAGGCGGAACTCTTCGGCAATGTGCCGCTAGCGCGCCGCTTGGACAGGTTAGGAGCCTGGCTGCAACACTTTGCTGTCGCGGAGCGACTCGCAGCGATCGGACATGACCTCGGCGCGATAGGCGGCTACTTGGCGGAGCGCATCGCAAGATGGACCCACGCCGGGACCAAAGCGGAACGCGCCAAGCACGCCGATACGTCAGCACGCACGGATGCGCGTCATTCGCGCCATCACGAGCCGCAAACCGGATCCGAGGGCTAGATGCCGTTCTCGGCGAGATCCATCGCAAAATAGGTGAGGATCAGATCTGCGCCGGCACGTTTGATCGCACCGATGGTTTCCCGGCTGACCTTGTGCTCGTCGATCGCGCCGGCTTTTGCGCCGAACTTGATCATCGCGTATTCACCGCTGACCTGATACGCCGCGAGCGGGAGCCGCGTTGCTTCGCGAATATCGCGGATCGTATCAAGATAAGCGCCGGCTGGCTTCACCATCAGGCAATCGGCCCCTTCACCTTCGTCCAGCAACGATTCGCGAACCGCTTCACGGCGGTTCATCGGGTTCATCTGATAGGTTTTTCGGTCACCCGTCAACGATGTACCGCCGGCCTCACGGAATGGACCATAGAGCGCCGACGCGAATTTCGTCGAATACGCCATGATCGCAGTGTGATGAAAACCTGCTTCATCGAGCGCGAGGCGGATCGCCTGAATCTGACCATCCATTGCCGCCGAAGGCGCGATGAAATCCGCCCCCGCCTGCGCGGCAACCACGGCCTGCTTGCCGATATTCGCGAGCGTCGCGTCGTTGTCGACCGAATGCCCGTGCACGACGCCGCAGTGCCCGTGATCGGTGTATTCGCAGAAACAAGTGTCGGACATGACGATCATTTCCGGCACGGCATTCTTCGCAATACGGGTCATCCGCGCGACCAAGCCTTCCTCGTTCCAAGTGTCGCTGCCGACATCGTCCTTGTGATGGGAGATACCGAACGTCATCACCGATTTCAGGCCTGCTCGTGCATAGCGTTCGATTTCGGACGCGAGTTTCTTTTCCGGGATCCGCAACACGCCCGGCATCGTTTCGATCACACCGAAATCGCTTACCCCTTCCTCGACGAATATCGGCAGTACCAAGTCGTCGAGCGAAAATTCCGTCTCCTGGAACATCGTTCGAAGCGCGGGGGTTTGACGAAGACGGCGGGGGCGCACCGACGGAAACTGACTCGACATGGATTTCACCTTGTAGGGAAGGAGATCGGCCTCAACCGGATCTCGCAGAGCGGCAATGGTCGCGCTACCCGGCAGTGCTTGTCAAATCGCGTCGCAGAAAAGGTTATTGTGTCGGCCGACAGAATCGCCGAGTGACGCATGCGGCACCATCGTCGACGCGCCGCAGCGCGGGCCATTCTGGGTTGCGCTTACTGGCCGGGCTGCAAGCGCAGCTTCACCGAATGCGACGCTACGCCGCAACTTGTCGACCTGCGCGGCGCGCATCGAACAGCGACCACGCCCACATCACCAAGCCGCCGAGGGTGAGCGCGGATGCCGCGTAACCGGTGTCAGCGACGGTAAAGCCGTCCGCGATGACCATCCCACCGACCCACGGACCGATCGCATTTGCTATGTTGAATGAGCTCTGCAGCATCGCACCGGCGAGCGATTGCGCGTCATCGGCAATATCCATCAACCGCGTCTGCAGAATAGCCGACAGTCCCACTCCACAACCGATCAAAAACACTAATGGCACCAATAGCCAAAATTGCTGCGCCGCCACCGGGTAGCACGCCAGCACAATCGCGCTGAACAGCAGCGAACAGCCGGCTGAGCGCATCGGCGACTGATCCGCCGCCCAGCCGCAGGCTAAATTGCCCACCGTCGTGCCCACGCCGAACACTGCCAACATCACGGGGATCAAAGGCGCCGCTGCATGTGTTACGTCGATCAGCGTGGAGGCCAGGTAGGTGTAGGTGCAGAAGATGCCGCCGAAGCCGATTGCGCCGGTGGCCAAGGTCAGCCAGACCTGCCGATTGCGCAGCGCATTGAGTTCCGACATCGGGCTGGCGTCTCGCTTCGCCGGCGGATCCGGCGCATACAGTTTCACCAGCACGATGGTGACCCATGCCAGGATGGCGACGATACCCAATCCCCAACGCCATCCGAGCGTCTGTCCTATACCGGTCGCAAACGGCACGCCGACGATCGTCGCGATCGTCAAACCGAGGATCACCTTCGACATCGCGCGTGCACGTTGTTGCTTCGGCACCAAGGAGGCGGCCATCAACATCGCTCCACCGAAGTAGGCGCCGTGCGGCACGCCGCTCAGGAAGCGAAATATCAACATCCATCCGAGCGATGGCGCAATCGCGCTCAGGCTGTTACCGATGCCTATCAATAACAACAAGCCAAGCAGAAGCGCGCGCCGCGGCATTCTGGCGGACAACACCGTAATGACGGGTGAGCCTACGACTACGCCCAACGCATATGCGCTGATCGCGCGACCCGCTTCGGGTTGGCTGACTTTGAAGTCCGCCGCCATGTAGGGCAGCAGGCTCATCGAAGCGAATTCGGTCGTCCCGAGCACAAAGGTGCCCATCGCCAGCGCAAAGAGCACCCAGACGGTGCGGTGGGAGCGGATAGCGGGGTTATCGGGTGCTGTATCGGACATATATAGAGAGCAAGAGAGGGCGATCGCAAACACAAAGGCAGGCCCTCCCTATCCGGGAAGGCCTGCCTTTGTCGCAATGCATGGAATAACAGTTTTAACAGAGTAACAAATTTGCGCGCAGCAGGTGCTCGCCACGGCTCGCCTGGTAGAGGGGCGCAAATTATCGATAAGCGATGCGAATTGGGTACGGAGAAGGTAATTTTAACCGGCAATAATTACTGAATGCCTTCTCCGCTCGTTAGACGGACATGACCGCCAGCGCGGTAATAGCGTTCCGTGCCGAGACCGGCAGTGACGAAAATTGGAGTCCCGACTTGAACTGATTACTCGATAACATGCAATAAGCGATGGTGCCTTCCGCCGTCACCTGCGTATTACCGCCTCGCATCGACATTTGAAATATCACCGTATATTTCTGAGCGAGTATTAATGGAGTTTCCGTCAATAGGCAAACGCCCCCGGTACTTACATCGAAGGTACGAGCAGGAGATTGATTGCCATTCTGATCAATCAGTGTGGCGCGTACGCGAAGTACGACGCGTTTTGCGCTCCGTTTGTCCTCTGACATAAGCTTCCAGGCGGGGTAAGTGATGCGGCGTGCAGTAAAGGTCGATCATTCTACATGATCTCAAAACCGTATCGTCGGCGCAAAGCCTTGTGTGGTGTAGATGTCACCATCATATGCAACCTGTTGATGGGAGCCGCGAGAAAGGGACGCTATGTAGCGCTTTTGCGCACAGCCGCGGTGAGCGAAGACGCGTCGAAGTAGGTTCTGAAAGGATCGAATGGCATCTCTTTTTAACCGACGGGAGCGGCGACGGCGCATTGCTCCCGACCCGCAGGGCCAGCCCCATGACAGGGTGCTGATGTGAATACGCTAATAGCGAGATTGACGGTAAGAAATGAAAATGACGTTGTAATTTGTCATGGCAATTACGTGACCGGTTTGCGTGGATCGTTTTGATTTCAGGCAGGCCGCATCAGGCGCAAAAGATAAACCCCATCGCGACGAACTGCGATATGATCCTGCGGCCCGGCAAGGTCGGTAAAAATGAACTGTCGTTTTCTAACACCACGCGCCAATAATTGCATATATAAAAATTTACCTGATAGAATTCGTCTCAGTAAGAGGTACCGTTTAAAACGATAGTTTTGTCAAACAGGTATTTTTTGCTGGTATATCGTTGCCGACGTCGGCGGTCCGCACGTGTTGCACGGACGTAGGCTGTTGGTGCATGGAAACGCTGTGATCGCGCTCGTCGTCCCCGGCTCCCTTTACCCAGGGGTACGACGTACTTAAATTTTGTTCTGGGGAAGTTCATGTTGAAGTTCGTTAAGTTTTTCATCCGTGACGAGCGCGGTGTCAGCGCAATGGAATATGCAGTATTGGCCGGTATCGTCGTGGTCGCGCTGGGTGCAGTAGGTTCGACGTTCTCGAGCAGCGTAGCAACGATGTTCTCGACGATGTTCACGTCGATCAGCACGCAACAATCGAAATAAGCGGTATTGTTTCAGGCTGATCCCGAATCAGCCGAATGGAGGCCGAGCGCTGCCTGGGCCGGTTCTCCACCCTCAATTTTCTGGCGCGATCGTGCTCCTGTCCTTGCTCATTCGCTTAGTCGTATTAGCTGCATTATTGTGGCTCGCGGGGATAGACGTTCGCGAAAGACGTTTGCCGACGAAAATCGTGCTCGCCATTGGCGCGTTGTTTTTCGTTGACGCCGCGTTGGTGCGCATGCCCATTCATCAGGTGGGCTGGCATCTTGCGTTGGCTGTCGCCGTCTTCATCATTTGCGCGGTGTTGTTTGCAGCACGTCTGCTAGGTGGCGGCGATGCGAAGCTTGCCGCTATCATTTTCCTGTGGACCGGCCCGATGCTTGCGCTGCCCGCGCTGCTCGTGATCTCCGTCGTCGGGACCTTGGTGTCTTTCGTCAGCCTGGCGACACGAAAGATGGATCAGCATCAGGCCTCGCCCATTAAACGGGCGGTTGCACTGTTCTCCGCCACCCGCGGGGTCCCATACGGTGTGGCATTGGCCGTGGGCGGCGGTTCGATAATCGTCCTGTCGGCATTGCTTCCGCTGATTTTGACCCGATAGCCTAGGGCCTCATGTCGAAACTCATCAAATTCGCTTTTCTGATCGTTGGCGCGATTCTTGTCGCGGTCATCGTACGTCAAGCGATCGTGCTTGCCACACGCCCGTCGATTCAAACCATTCGCACCGAAAAAGTCCGGGTAAGCAGTGCGGATCTGCCGCAAGGTCTACTGCTCAGAGATGAAGATCTGCGTTGGAAAGACGTGCCCGTGGCAAGCGTCCCATCGGGCGCTGTGGTATCCGGCACGTCTGGTTCGATCGATTTGAAAGGCGCGTTATTGCGTCATCCCGTTATCGCCGGTACCGTGTTGGTTGCCGACGATGTGATCTTGCCGAATGCGCCAGGGTTTCTGGCGGCAACGTTGAAGCCAAATATGCGTGCGGTGTCGGTCGCCGTGGACGACGTGTCCGGGAATGCCGGCTTGATTGAACCGGGCGACTATGTCGATTTACTTCTGACCCAACAACTGGGCGATCGCGGAATGGGGACGGCGCATTCGGTCGTGAGCGAAACCGTGGTCCAGCACGTGCGCGTGCTCGCGTCCGGCTCTGAAATCATTCGACCGAAGAGCGGAGACGGCGCGTCCGAATTGCGTCAGACTGCGCGAACCGTCACACTCGAAGTCACGCCGCACATGGGCGAAGTGATTGCCGTCGCGGCGCGCCTGGGAAGTCTGTCGCTGGCCCTGCAAAGTTTCGCCACTACCTCGCGCGCTGCATCCGATGCGCTGGTATCCACGAATCCGGATGCGCCATCGCTTCCTGCGCCGGTATGGTCAGGCGAAATTTCGCATGCGTTGACTGATCCGGCGCCGGCAGTCGAGAAGGCCGCTCTGCCCACCTCGCGTTCGGTCACGATCTACCGCGGCTCGAGCAAAAGCGAGTCTGTGACGGGCGACAGCGGTGGGGGCGGGGGGATGCCGCCGTTGCCGCCGTCGACGATAGCCCGATAGCCCTGTGCTTTGCATGGTCGCCGTTATTTGTCAGGACCTGAAGTCATGAACTTGCTGTTCCGTATGCCTGCGAAGGTCCTTAGCATCGCCAGCGCATCGCTCGTCGCGATCGGCATCGCGGCCGCTTTTCCTGCTCACGCTGCCCGGCCCGTCATCGCGCATGGAACGCCATCGATTGCACCATCTGACACCACGGCGCCGCTGCCGCTGGATGCCGGCAAGGGCATGCTGTTGCGATTGAGTGAAGATGCTGGCTCTATTTTTGTCGTTGATCCGGCGATCGCCGACGTGCACTCGCCCGCGCCGCGCGAGATTTATGTATTGGGTAAAAAACCCGGCACGACATCCCTTTACGTATTGGGTGCGACTAACAAAACGCTGGTTCAGCGCACAGTGGTCGTGTCGCGCGATATGGATGAAGTTCGCAACATGCTCCAAACGCGGTTCCCCGACGCGCCGCTGACGCTCAGCGGCAGCGAAGGCTCGTTGATCGTGACCGGACAGGTCAAAGACGCAACCGAGGCGAATGGCGTCGTAGAGTCGCTGACGCCGTATCTGCAAGCGAAAGAGGTGCTTGTCAATCGCATGACGGTAGGCGAACCGCAGCAAGTGCAGCTGCAGGTCAAGATCACGGAAGTCGACAGAAACGTCACCCAGGAACTCGGTATCAACTGGTCGTCGTTGAGCAACGCTGCCGGAAATTTCGTCGGCGGCATCTACAGCGGACGACAGTTCATCAATTATTCAAATCCCATTACGTCTTCGACCGGCTCGACCGTCTACCCATTCGAATTAGCGTCGAACAACGCCTATTCGTTCGAGGCGGGCTTCAAGACCGGTAACACCGATATCAGTGCGGTCATCGATGCATTAAATCAAGAAGGGCTGCTGACCGTGTTGGCGGAACCTAACTTGGTGGCGCTGTCTGGGCAGACAGCAAGCTTCCTGGCCGGCGGGGAGTATCCGATTCCCGTGTCGCAGGTCAATGGCGCGATTTCCGTCGATTTCAAGAATTTCGGCGTAAAGCTCGACTTCACGCCCACCGTGTTGAATAACGGTCGCATCAGTCTGAAGGTCCGACCGGAGGTCAGTCAGATCGACAGCAGCGTCAGCGTCACCACCGGTGGTTTGACCATTCCGGGCTTGAGTATCCGACGCGCAGATACAACGGTCGAGTTGTCCAGCGGGCAGAGTTTCGCGATCGCGGGCTTGTTGGAAAACACGACCAGTGACACGATATCCCAGGTGCCGGGTCTGGGCTCGATTCCGATTCTGGGTAAGTTATTTACCTCCAAGAATTACACGAATAACAAAACCGAGCTGGTCATTACGGTGACGCCCTATATCGTCAAACCGGTCGATCCCGGCAAGCTGCGTTCGCCATTGTCGTCGCTCGTCGGACCGGGAAATGACGTCGAATACACATTGATGCACTCGAGTGGCGACAGCAACCCACCGCCGGGTTCACCTCGGCTGCAAGGTGCCGCTGGCTATGTTTATTGAGTGAAATTCATGGACCGCAAAAATTGGTTATTGCTTGCAGGAAGACACCTGGCGTCGGGAAGCGCCGCGTGTGCGATCGCGTTCGGGCTCGGCGCGTGCGCGCAGCCGCCGATCGGTTTGCCTGACGAGTCGGTCATCGGTTTCGACGGAAAGAATGCGATCCCGCCGGACTGCACCGCACTGTCGCGTCCGTCCACTTCGCTCGATGACGATGGCCGCAAGTCGATGGAATGGGGATGCGCGACCTTTACGAATCTCGCGAATCAGATCGCGAACCCACGAGATCTGGTCGCGCCGCAGCCGCTCGCGCCTGCCGATGGCGCCGTAGCCGCTTCTGCGATGCAACGTTACGAAACGGATAAAGTCACGCCGCTGGATAAGACGACATCCCGCAGCGGTAGCGACAATTGACGATGCAGTTCCCTGACCGCGACACGCCATGAGTTTGAGCGATTTTAGTTTATTGAAGCAAAGTGCGCCGCGTGTGGCGGACTTTGTCGCATTCGTCGCCGATCGAGAAACCGAAGCGGTATTGAAACGGTATGTCCTCGATCAGGCGATGCCGCACGTTCACGTCGCGATGGGCACCATCGACGATGCAATCGACTTCCTGTCGCGCGTCGAGCGTTCGCCGATGTTCCTTATGATCGATCTGCACGGTTCGGCGATGCCGCTGTCGGACTTGGTGCGGCTGTCCCAGGTCTGCGAGCCGTCAGTCCAAGTGGTCGCACTGGGCGAGCGCAACGATGTCGGCTTGTTCCGTAGTTTGTTGAAAATCGGTATTCGCGATTACCTGGTCAAGCCACTGACGGTCGAGTTGTTGACGCGAACGATCAACTTCAACGAAGGCAAGATCAACGAGGTTGCGTCGGCGCGTGTCGGGAAAGTCATTTCGCTCACCGGTGCACGGGGCGGCGTCGGCGTGACCACGGTCGCGGTGAATCTTGCACGACATCTTGCCGAAGAGACGCATCGCCGCGTTGCCTACGTGGATCTGAACGTCTATGGCGGCGCGGCGAACAGCATGTTGGGACTGAAGAGCAACAACGGCCTGATCGACGTGCTGCAGAACGTCCACCGTCTCGATCCTCAGTACGTCGAACGCACGTTGGTCGCGAAAGAAAGCCGCTTATTCGTGCTGAGCGCGGAGTTGGACTATACGGACGACAAGACATTCGCGCCTGGATCGCTTGCCCGTATCTTGCAATTGCTGAGCGACAGCTTCCATTATGTGTTGCTCGATGCGAACGATCCGCTCGCGCCGTTGGCGCAAGAGGCATTCAATCATTCGACGCGCGCCTATTTGATTGCGGACCGCACGGTGTATGCGACACGCCAGGCAATTCGTCTCGTCAAACATATCGAAGATCGGGATAACAATCCGCAGACATCGATTATCTTGAATAGTCCGAATGCCGCCACGACAGGACGTGTGGAAACGGCGGACTTCGCCGCCGCCATCGGTCGCAATGTATTGCATGAAATTCGGTTCGAGCCCAAAGCGCTGGCCATTGCAGAAAATCTCGGCGAATCGCCAAAAGAGAAGGCGCCCCACGGTTTCAATCATTCGATCTTGCAGATCGCGAACGACCTGACCGGTCAGCGACAGGACAAAGTGCCGTCGTTGCTCGAAAGGTTGAAGTTGAGGAGGGGCTGATGTTCGGTCAAAAGCAAGCTTCTCGGTCCTTGCCTGTAGCCGCCGATGCCGGCGATGTGCTGACGCCGGCTCCGGTCCGTTCGCTCACGTCTGCAGGAGGCGGCAACGCTGCCGAGCCGATCGATGTCGCGACACAGGCGCACGCGTTGGCCGAC
>CAWUJR010000035.1:0-15978 GCA_963922375.1 uncultured Robbsia sp. | reverse complement strand
GGCGTTGTTCCTGCTATGCCGTCCGCAACGGCGGCGGAAGCATCGCCACCCGTGCCGCCGTCGGCGCAACCCGCATTGCAACGCGCATGGCACCCTGCACCGCAAACAGCGCAGCGACTCGTGATACTGGTTCCGCGTGTAGTGGGATGAGGCGCCTCGGGAGCGGGCGGCGTTTTCGGCAAAGTCGCCGCTAAAGTCTTCCCGCTCGCTGCCGTTATATGTCGAAGAGGCATGGCCCGGTCCGTTGATGCGGAGCGGCCCTGCGCCCTTACCCCACGAAGCTCAAAAAAGTGCCTTCCACGTGCGACGTTTTCGGTTTGCTCTCTTCTTCGCCGGTCTGATCGGGCTTGTGCTGATGGCGCTGGACGGCTGCCATCAGCGGTCCGGCGCCACCGCGCGCGCAAAGGCGCAGCCTCGAACCACGATCACGGCGTTTATCTGGGCACCGGACTGGCCGGAGGAGATGCTGGAGATAGCGGCAGAATTCACCAAGCGCAATCCCGATATCAGCGTGAACGTGCAGTTCATGATTGCCAATTCGGTCGAGGAAAATATCAAACCTCGCATTGCGTCCGGGAATATGCCCGATCTCATCAGTGTGAATCCGAATGCCTATGCTGCACATTTGGCCGACCAAGGCATTCTCGCCGATGTTGGCGAAACGGCGGCGTGGAAAAACATGCTCGTGCCGTTGAAGGCGGATTGGACCAGCCAGCACGGACGGCATTTCGGCATCTCAGGCGGCGTCGCGACCACGCTGATGTACTACAACAAAGACATTTTTGCGAAAGCAGGTGTCAAAGCATTGCCGACTAATTTTCCCGAATTTCTCGCGGTGTGCGAACAATTGAAACGTGCCGGCTATACACCGCTCGTATGGAACGGCGGTTTCCCGAATATGCTGGGTAACGGGCCCTTCAGTTCCGGCTTCGGTAGCAACGTCGTGGCGCACGATCCAAAGTGGAAGGAAGAAATGGCTGCCGGGACGCTCAATTTGAATACCGCCCCGGTTGCCGACATTTTTGCCAAAATGCTCGTATTGCCGCAGCGCGGCTTCGTTCAGAATGGCTATATGGGAACGGATTACGACGAAGGCATCCAATTGTTCAAGGAAGGCAAAGTCGCAATGGCCTTCCAGGGCAATTGGGCCGCTGGCGTGTTATTGCGTGGCGACTCATTCGCGGTGGGCATGTTCATTCCGCCGTGGAATGCCGCCGGTGAGCCTGAGATGCCGGTGGTCGGCAGTGAAACCGGATTTGCCGTTTGCGAGACGGCGAATAAAGCGGCCTCCATGCGTTTTCTCGAATTCATGGCCGGACCCGGATTTTCGATTCTGCAGCGCAAACGCCAGAATATCCCGCCGTTCATACAGCCCTCCGGTGCGATCGTGAGCGACCAAAGGATAGTCGATTACACAAACAAAGTTCGACTCTACCCGGAGAGCGTGAGTCCGTACTATTCCTTTTTGCCTTCGAACTCGATTGAGCAGCTCCATCAATTGATGCATGATGTGTTGCTGAAAAAAATCACGCCTCGGCAGGCCGCGAAGCTGCTTGACCAGTCGGTCAAGTATGAAGTGAAGATGCATTACCAATGAAATCGCTGATCGCCGCGCTGCGAAAAGCGTTCACTTATTTTTCGCTGGACCTGCTGCGTCGGGTCGAGATTCGCTATCGCTTGATGACGGCGTTCATCCTGCTGTCGCTGATTCCGATTTTGATTTCGGGTTATATCTCTTATGTAGAGTCGACTACCGCCATCAAGGAAAAGGCACAGGTCTTCTCGACGGAAGTCGTTAAGCAAGTGTCGAAGAACATCCTGTGGCGGATGGAGCAGATCGAAACGGAAAGCAGTTCTCTCGTTCTGTCCAATCGTGTTCAAGACGCGCTGTCGAAGGCAGCCAACGGCACCCCGTCGGAGCAAAGCGAAGCGCGTCTGGACATGACGCAGATGCTGCTCGATCACTATGGGTCGGCTGATTTCATCAATCAGAAATACTTCCTCGACAGCAACCATCGCGTGATGGATACGCAAGCGTTCGCGGCATTGACGCAAGGGGTGACGCGTCTGGTGATGCACGCACCGGATCAAAATGGCCGACCCTATTGGGGAAGTTACGACAACGGTGTCGGGCAACCGAATCTGGGCATGGTGCGGGCCGTGATCGGCAAGACAGACAACCGACGCATCGGCGATCTGGTGCTGGTGGTCAGTCCCGAACATTTTTCGACCATATTCAGCGATGTGACCCCGGAGAGCGGCGCCGAAATATATGTAGTCGATGTCAGCAATCGCAGAGTGATCGTGCATGCCAACGGTGCGTCTAGCAACGACGATTGGACAGCTGCGCCAAGCCTGCTCACAGATATTGCGCGGAGCGCCGATCCGGACGCGCAACGCGCGCACCGCGAAACGAGTGGTTTCGTCAATTTCAACGGGAGACACGGTGATCGCTATCTGGCGGCGTACACGAGCATCCCTCGAACGTCGTGGTTCGTGGTCAGCGCGATTCCTGAGAAGCGCCTGACGGCAGAGGCGCAGTCCGCACGCAACCAGCTGGTTCTGGTGGGTATATCGGGGCTGTTGGTATCCATTTTTCTGGCTTACTTCATTTCGTACAGTATTTCCGCGCCGCTGCGAGATCTGGTCGGCAAGATGCATGCAACGGGCAGCGATGCCGGCGCGGTGGAAGATTTCGACGTCGAGACGGATGCAGAACCCGTCGGCACCGATGAGCTGGGGCGCTTGGCGGATCGCTTCGAGCGAATGCGCGCTGCCATCAAGCAGAAAATTCAGAAGATCAACGAAATCAACGCGTCGCTTGAGCAAACTGTCATCACGCGAACGGCGGAATTGGTCGTGCGAGAGCAGGAATCCCGGACGTTGATCGAGAATTCGCCCGACACGATCAGTCGCTACGATCGCCATCTGCGCCGTTCGTATGCCAATCCGGCATTCTGTGCGCTAGCGGGGTGCGGTCTGGCGGATTTGCTGGGAAAGCGGCCTTCGGAGGTCCCCGGCGGTGACAACGCCGTCGTGTATGAATCCCGTATGCGCGAGACGATGTCTAGCGGCAAGCAAGCGCAGTTCGAGCTGAAATGGGTGAGCCGGGACGGCCAGGAACACTGCACGCATATCCGGCTGACGCCGGAAGTGGGGCCATCGGGGGACGTGCAATCGGTTCTGGCCGTCGGACGCGATCTGTCGGACCGGATGGCGTTTGAAGCGACCATTTGGAAACAAGCGAATTTTGATGCACTGACGAAACTCCCGAACCGGCAAATGTTTCAGGAGCGACTCGATCAGGAGGCCAGGGTAGCCGACCGTAGCGGGCACCCCATGGCGTTGATGCTGATCGATCTGGATCGCTTCAAAGAGGTCAATGACTCGCTTGGACATGACATAGGGGATACGCTGCTGATCGAAGCTGCCAGACGGATCACGGGGTCCGTACGCGCGTCGGACACGGTCGCCCGCCTCGGCGGCGATGAGTTCACCGTCATCCTTGCCGACATGGGTGATGCGGCCAGCATCGAACGCATCGCCAATACGATACTCCGGAATCTCGCCGAGCCGTTTATATTGGGCCATAACGAGGCCTTCATCTCTGCCAGCGTCGGTGTGACGTTATACCCGAACGACGCCAGCGAACTGGATATTCTGTTCAAGAACGTCGACCAGGCGATGTATGAGGCTAAGAATGCAGGCCGGAATCGCTTCAGTTATTTCACGCCCGATCTTCAAGTGGCGGCGGAGACACGCCAACGCCTGACGAGCGACCTGCGATCCGCTTTGCAGGCAGGACAGTTCCGCATTCTCTACCAGCCGATTATCGACCTCGCAACGGGTGACGTTTTCAAAGCCGAGGCTTTGATCCGTTGGCAGCACCCGGAGCGCGGCATGATCAGTCCGATGGACTTCATTCAATTGGCGGAAGACACGGGATTGATCGTACCCATTGGCGACTGGGTGTTCAGACAGGCTGTACAGCAGGCACGGCTATGGCGTGAGCGGTTTCATCCGTCATTTCAGATCAGCGTCAATATGTCCCCGGTGCAGATTCGCCAGGACAGCCAGATATGCGGGAGGTGGTCTGATTATTTACGCAAAGAGGGAATGTGTGGGGAAAGCGTCGCGGTGGAGATCACCGAAGGCTTGCTGCTCGATGCCGAATTGAACGAGAAGCTGCTGAGTTTTCGCGATGCCGGCATTCAAGTGTCGATCGACGATTTCGGCACCGGCTATTCGTCGCTCGCTTATTTGAAGCGCTTCGACATCGATTATTTGAAAATCGATCGGTCCTTCGTGCAAAACCTGGGGTTCGATATCGACAACCAGGCCTTGTGTGAGGCGATGGTGATGCTCGCGCATAAGCTCGGTTTGAAAGTGGTTGCCGAAGGCGTGGAGACGACTGAGCAGCGAGATTTTCTGAGGGACGTTGGATGCGACTTCGCGCAGGGCTATTTGTATTCTGAACCCGTATCGGCCGCATCGTTCGAGTCACGGGTATGGCGGGATGCGATACAGACAACCAGCTTGTCCTCATTCTCCTCCACCGCCATCTCCGCTTCCCTTTCTTCGTGAGACAGGCCGACTAGAAAGCGGAAATCAGTACCACGCCGGCAACAGCGAATGCGGCGCCAAGAAGGCGCAGCGGCGTGGCGGCACGCATTTCGAAGCCGAGCAGACCAAAGTTGTCGAGTCCGACGGAGACGACAACCGCCGAGATGACGACCAGCGTCGTGAAGGTTGCCGAGCCGAGCTTTTTCGTGACCAACAGGCTGGCAACAAGAAATACGGCGTTGAACACGCCACCCAGATAGGCCCACCAGGGCACCTCTCCCATCTTGCCGATCGCGCTTCGCAGCGGCAGGCCAATGAAGGGGATGCAGACCAGCAAGCATGCGGCCCCCACCAGATAGACGAGAAAGCCGGCGACTAGCGGTGCCTGCATGCTTTTCGACATCGCCGAGTTGGCACCGGACTGCAGCGGGTTCGAGATGCCGGCAATGACGGCGAAAAGCGATAGAAGCCAGGTCATTGTGGGACTCCTTTGTCGGACTTTTCTTCGTGGGGAGCTTTTTGCGACGGCCGTCGGGTTTCGGGCTTGATCAGGGTTGCGCGGAAGATGTCCGTGCCGCGAAGCGTCGGTAGCGTCACCGCGCGTTTCTCTTTCGCCGACAGGTAAATTGCTTCCATGATGCGTTGATCCTGCAATCCTTCTTCGCCGGGGGTATCGACCGGGTCGCCGGTGAGCACGCATTCCGCCATATGATCCATTTCGCTTGCGAACTGGTCGACGTCGCCGATCACCCGCTCTTCCTCAGTCTCGGCCGACGGGTCATCCGGTGCACGGTGATGGATGTGCAGTCGAATGCCATGATAAGGAAAGGCCGGATCCAGATGAACACGGGCTGTCTGGCAGTGCAACGTCGCCGTGCGCGCTTCATGCGCATCATAGGCGGCAGATAGTTTCGCCACCACCCCCGATGGAAACCGCATTTGCCACGCAATGTTCTCTTCGACTTCGGCAAAGCGGGCGTCTCCCGGCGTGCTCCACGCCCAGGCCATCACTTCGCACGGCTCTTCACCGGTAACAAACCGGGCGAAATTCAGACTGTACAGACCGATGTCCGGCAATGCGCCGCCCCCGGCCTGCGTTTTGTCGTGACGCCATTGCGGTACTGCTTCTTGTACCTGTCCGTTGTGGGCTTCGATGAGCTTCAGTTCGCCGTATGCTTTCGATCGCACCATTTTTGCCGCCTGGCGGTTATGTGGCTCGTACTGCAAGCGATAAGCGATCATCAATAGCACGCCGGCATGAGCGCAAGCGTCGACCATCTCTTGCGCCTCAGCGGCGGTATTGCTCATCGGCTTTTGGCAGAGCACATGTTTTCCTATGCGGGCCGCTTCTTTCACCTGCGCGCAGTGCATGCCATTTGGCGTCACGATGTAGACGACATCGACACCCTCGTCTTTGCCCAACCGATCCCACTCGTCATACGCATAGACAGATTCAATCGGCGCGCCGTACTGCGCGGCAATACGTTTTCCTTTTTCCTGGTCGCCCGTCATAACAGCCGCGAGTCGACATAGCTTGCTGCTGACCAAGCCGGGCAGAATGGCATCCAGACTCAAGCGCCCAAGTCCCACCAGCGCGATACCCACGCGTTTCGCGGGTGGGAGCGGGGGCAGTGGGACGGGCGGGCGGCGATCTGACGAGGCGACGAAAGCGGGACGTTTCTCCGGCTGGTCACGCCCTGGTACGCTGGTTTGAGACATCGTTCTCTCCTTACGGTTTGGGGGAGATGCGAGCCGGTTTCGCAAAATTCGGTCCCGAAAGAGAACGTTCTCATTTTATGCCGGCGTGGCGTCTAGGCGCGGATTTTGCGAAGTGACGCAAACCATACAGTGGGACCATCGCGGGCGCTTCGCGATCGGCAATGCTGTCATCTTCCGGAAAGGTTCCCGAACCTTTGTCGCTAACCCACATTTACGTCGAGAGGCTATCCATGTCAGCAAAATCATCGCCGAATCAATACGCAATGCAAAACCCGCTGACGCAATATCCGCAGCCGGAATTCCCGAAACAAGCGCCCCAGCCTCCGGGTAGCGTGCATGATATGCAGCCCAAGCCCGACCATGGCGAGGAGAGCTACAAGGGCTTTGGCCGACTCGAGGGTCGCAAGGCGTTAATCACCGGCGCAGACTCCGGTATCGGCCGTGCGGCGGCGATTGCCTTTGCGCGTGAAGGCGCCGACATCGTCTTGAATTATCTGCCCTCGGAAGAGCAGGATGCTCGCGAAGTCGTGGCGCTGATCGAATCGGCAGGCCGCAAAGCATACGCTTTTCCCGGTGACCTGAAAGACGAGGCTTTCTGCAAAGCGTTGGTGAAGCACAGCGTAGAGTCGTTGGGCGGTCTTGATATTTTGGTGAACGTCGCTGGTAAGCAAACGGCACAGAAAGATATCGCCGAGTTGACGACCGAACAATTCGACGAAACGTTCAAGACGAACGTCTATGCTTTATTCTGGCTATGCAAGGCGGCGTTACCGTCGATGCAAGCCGGCGCGACGATCATCAACACCGCGTCCATTCAGGCTTATCAGCCTTCGGCATCGCTGCTCGACTATGCGCCGACCAAATCGGCGATCGTGGCTTTCACCAAGGCGCTCTCCAAACAGGTTATTTCGAAGGGCATCCGCGTCAATGCCGTGGCCCCTGGACCTTTCTGGACGCCGCTTCAGCCGTCCGGCGGCCAACCGCCGGACGCCATCCCGTCGTTCGGCGCGGAGACGCCGATGAAGCGTCCTGGTCAACCAGCAGAATGTGCGCCGATTTACGTCCTGCTCGCTTCGCAGGAATCCAGCTACATTACGGGGGAAGTGTTCGGTGTGACTGGCGGTAATACGTTGCCGTGATCACTGCGATAGATCGCAAGGAGGTTGCGGCACGATAAGCCGACCCGCATCAAGCGGGTTCCCATCGCGCACTTTCGGCCCGTGCCGCGCCAGCAGTTCACCGGTTGGTTGCTTCTCGCTTGGTCGTTGCCCGCTGGGGCCGCTCCAGTTCGTCCAGAATCACCAGCGCGTGAATGAGGGCGAGATGACTCAGGCCTTGCGGGAGATTCCCCAGAAACCCACCGGTTGCGGGATCGATCATTTCGGGCAGGACGCCAAGACCGACCCTGTCTTGCTGGTCCTGTTCGTCCCCGCGCCACCCTTGCTCCGCTGTCGCACGACGCAACGCGCTCGTCAGCGCCTTCAGCGCTGCCCGTGCCGCCTTCCCGTCTCCTAGCAGTGCTTTGGCTTCGATCATCCAGAACGAGCAACTGAGGAAACACCCTTCTTCTTCACTCGAGCCGGTGTATCGGTAATGATACGGACCCGCGGCGAGTTCGCGATCGATCGCCACTACCGTACGCCGCAGCCGCTCTTTCTCGACGAAGCCGAACCGTACAGCCAACGCAATGGACGCGTCTAACTTATCGCTCCCTGCGTAGAAAGCGTACGCGTCTTGTTTCTCCGACCAACAATTCTCGTCGATCCACGCCGCGACACGGTCTCGCTCGCGGCCCCATCTGTCGCGGCACGTCGTGGGAAGATGACCCAGGTCGGCCAGTTGAACGGCGCGGTCGAGCGCTTGCCACGCGCTGATTTTCGACATCGTATAGTGGCGCGCGTCCGGCAGTTCCCAGATGCCGTGGTCGGGGCGGCGCCAGCCGTCCGCGCAGCGGTCGGCGAGGCGGGAAAGCGTTTCTGCACTATCCGAATCCAGCAGATTGCCTTCCGCAACAAAACAGGCCGCCGTCTCGAAAATGTCGCCGTAGACCCCCTGCTGATATTGGCTGGATGCCAGATTCCCGACTCTGACAGGTTGCGATGCTCGATACCCTTCGACCTGAATGTCGTGCAATGCCACTACCGGGCCGCCGTCTAGCGCATACACGACCATCGGGCCTTCGTTTTTCAGTTGCTTTAGTAACCAGGTGAATGCGGCCTTTGCTTCCGCGTGCGCGTTGATCAGCAGAAAAGCTTTGATCGTGTACCCTGCATCGCGGACCCACGCATAACGGTAATCGTAGTTCTTGTCACCGCCGATGCGCTCCGGAAGCGACGTGGTCGCAGCGGCAGCGATCGCGCCGCTCGGCGAATACAACAACAGTTTCAAAGCCAATGCACTGCGCAACAGCATTGGCTTATCTTCGCCGTCGTAGCGAATATTGCGAGCCCATTGGCGCCATTCGGCATCCGAGCCGTCGATACGCTCATCAATCTGCTCGGGCGAGGGTACGACTAGCGGCTCCTCTTCGCCCGCGACGATAGCGATGATGTGACGGGAACCCGCCTCCACGGTGACATGGCCTTCTATACCCGTGTCGTCGAGACCATCGACGTGCACCTCATCGCTCACGATCAGCACGCCGAGTACCGGCCCTGCGTGAAATACGCGATGATCGCCGATGTTCGAAAAGTACGGATTGCGTGTGTCTGCGCAGCGGCTGAAGCGTAGTCGCATCGCGCATTCGACGCTGCCTTCCACGCCTTCAAGCCGTCTCGCTAATTCCGCCCAGGGGAGCCGCCCTGCGCCACCGCTGTTTTGCGACTCGACGAGCCGCACCTTGCCGGTCGCTGTGCAAAAGGTCGTTTCAAGAACATTGCTGTCTTCGCGATAACGACGCTGCACCGTGAACGGGGCAGTCGGCTGGATCGCGAAGTAGCCGCCGTTCGGCGCATCCAGCAGGCGGTCAAACAGCGGGGGCGAATCCAGGTTCGGAACGCACCACCAGTCTATCGAGCCATCATGTGCGCTTAGCGCGGCAGAACGCCCATCGCCGATGACGCCATAGGACGCCAACGGAATATATCCGGCCGCATCACGGTGCGCGGAGCGCATGCAACGTGCAGACTCATTGGTGTGTTTTGTCGAGTGTGCGGTGTCGGTGCTCGCATTGTTCACTTCTGGCATGGGATCGGGTTGTCCTGTTTTCCCGACGCGATGGTACGCCGGGGGCGCGGTTGGAAGCGGTTCCAACACGCGCGGACTCAGGCACTCGCAATTTGCATGCCCTCGGGGCATGCACTGGGTCAGAACAGCGTTGCCTTAGAACTGCTGCAAGACAAATTTATCCACTTGGGTGCCCCTTGCTTGAACAACGTATCGATGCGGGAATTCAGAACATGTATTTTCCCGTTCGCGTCGACAGCGGCGGATGGCATGGATATCTCACTTTTTTCGCGCCGGACGATTCGGGCCGTTCGCCAATCGTCGGTGGAAACGAGCCCAACGATCTGATCAACGCCTGCATTCTGGACCACAACCCGATGCTGATCGTCGACAAGGTGGAAGGCGTCCGCACCCTTCAGCGCCTCCGGCATGTCCACAGCATTCACCTTGGCCGGGTCTTGAATGCCTACCCGGAAAATTTTGCCCGAGTTGTAGTTACCAATCAACAGATAGTCGCCATGAAGTGCGATGCCGTTCAGATTGAAACCGTCGCCCGTTTTGAAGCGCGGATCTGGCGCGAAAACCGACGCATGATGACCTTCGAACAATGCGTTTTCATCGTGTTTCCTCCAGGCGTTGTGCTGTTGTGCCGCTGTGCCGTTGTGCCGTTGTGCCGCTGTGTCGATGACGCATTGTGCGTTTTGCGGGAAATGCGAACACTGAGCGGCAATGCAAAATCGGTTTGCAAATTTCGCAAACGAAAAGTTGAATCGATACCACCCACATGCTGAAAGACCTGGATGTTTTTATCGCTACTTAAACCGAGGGGCACCGTTGCCTGTCAGTGGGCGGTTGCAATGCGACGATACGGAGACGCTGCTGGACGCCGCCCTCTCTGGGTTCGGCATTGTCTACTTGGCGAGCTGGTTGGTCGGCGATCCGTTGCGGGACGGCAGACTGGTGTCGCTCTTCCCGGCAACGGTCAATAGCGCGGAGAAGGATGCACCCCCCCTCTATGCGGCGCGGCTCTCAGGGCGCTCACATGTCGTGAGGGCGCGCTTGTTCCTCGAGCACATCCGTCAGCATATCGGGAACCCGCCTTATTGGGATGCGTCGGTATCCTGAGCGGGAGGAAGCCGATCGAAAGGCGCCGGTTCCCAGCGCGTCGGCTCGCCTGGGAACCGGCGCTCATAGACTCTAGACGCGGGTAACGTATGCGTCGTTAAGCAAGGCCGCCGTTGGCACGCAGAACCTGACCATTCACCCAAGCGCCATCTGGGCCCGCGAGGAACGCCACCGCATTTGCAATATCCTCCGGCTGCCCCAGGCGTTCTAGGGGCGGCATCTTCGAAAATTGAGCGATCTGCTCGTCGGTTTTGCCATTCAGGAACAGGTCAGTTGCCACCGGGCCTGGGGCGACGCAGTTGACCGTGATTTGGCGGCCGCGCAATTCTTTGGCCAACACGCGCGAGAACGCTTCTACTGCGGCTTTGGTGCCGTTATAAATCGCATAACCCGGCAAGTTCAATGCAAGCGTCGTGCTCGACAGATTGATGATACGGCCGCCGTCTTTCAAGCGTATCGCTGCTTCACGGAGCACATGGAAGACGCCACCGACATTGATCGCAAACGTTTGAGTAAACAGGTCGTCGCTCGTCTGCGCCAGCGGTGCGGTCTTCAATATGCCGGCGTTGTTGACCACGACTTCGACGGAGCCGAACCGCTGCTCGACGGTGTCGAAGACGCGCCGAACGTCGTCTGCTTTCGACACATCACCTTGTACCGCCATCGCACGGCCACCCGCCTCAGTCAGTTCGGTAACCAATTTGTCCGCCTCGTCAGCGCTGGCCGCGTAGTTGAGCGCCACCGCGTACCCATCGTGCACGAGACGACGCGCAATGGTCGCACCTATCCCGCGGGACGCACCGGTGACCAAAGCCACGCGGATCGAGTTTGCTGTCGTCATTCAAAATTCTCCTATTCAGGATGAGTCGTCAGTACGATAATGACTAATATGGTAAAAAAGATAATTCGCGAATTTTTTTCAACACTATTCCATTTACTTTAACTATCGCCATTGAAGCGCTTCATGGACCGTTTTCAGGAAATGCAGGCGTTCGTTCGAACCGCGGAGCGCAGCAGTTTTTCGCAAGCCGCCGATGATTTGAATATTCCGCGCGCGACGGTCACCAACTTGATCAAGCGTCTGGAGTTGCGCATCGGCGCGAGACTACTTGAGCGCACCACGCGACAGGTACGCTTAACCCACGACGGCGAGGCTTATTATCATCGTTGTGTCAGGCTGTTGGCCGACGTGGAAGAGGCAGAGAGTAGTTTCCGCGACGCCTCCCCGAAGGGACTTCTGGTTGTGAACCTTCAGGGTACGTTGGCACGCCACTTCATTGTTCCCGCGTTGCCCGATTTCTTGTCGCGCTACCCGGCGCTGCGCTTGCATATCAGCGAGAACGACCGACTCGTCGACCTCGTCCGTGAAGGCGTTGATTGCGTGCTGCGCGCGGGCATCTTGCGCGATTCTTCGCTCACCGGTCGCCAGATCGCATCGATGGAACAGGTCACCGTTGCCAGTCCGGCTTATCTAAACCGCTTCGGCGAGCCCGACGACCTGGTTGATTTGCCCCACCATTTCGCTGTGGACTACCTATCGAGCACAACGGGCAAACCGATGCCGCTGAGCTTTCGCGTCGATGGCAAGGTGACGGATGTAACGATGCGCTCGACCGTCCAGGTGACCGGCGCCGATCTTTATACCGGCGCGGCCATTGCGGGCGCCGGCGTGATTCAGGTTCCGCGATATCGTATCGAGGCGGATCTCGTCGATGAAAAACTGAAAATCATTCTGCCGGCTTTTCCGCCACCGCCGATGCCTGTCTCAGTACTCTATCTTCAGAACCGGCATTTATCGCCCCGGGTGCGTATTTTTACCCAATGGCTGGAAACGATCTTCCGAAATGTTCCCTACCAAACGCGCGATGCAAGGTCGACGCTTGCTTGAGGTCCCGCTATGTCTGCCTGCCGGACATCATCGACTTATCGCCCGCAACTTATTGCCCTGTACCGGACATCCGCGTATTTCGAATAGCCGAAACGCCCCCGAGCATTTGCGGAACGGTTTCCGCGCCGCCCTGGACGTCGTTCGAATCGTCATCGTCGGTGTGCGCGATCAGCGGTTCGTCGATAAGCGAGCCGGTGCGTTGAATGCGGGGCGCGTTGTAGCCTCCGCTGCCCCCCTTATCCGACCTCGATGCGTCGAGCGAAGACGCATCGGTGCCATCCGCGCATCCCGCTGTCACGAGGGCGACTAGGGTGGCCACGGCAATGCATCCCGACATACCCAGGCGTTTCCATTCGATCATCGACTTTCTCCGTGAATTGGCAGTGCGCAATGGTATGAACCAAGTCCCGTATTAAACCTAAAAAATAAAGTTCCGGGTGCCAACGATGACTGCGGCTTACTATGTGGGATAGGGTCCACCACTCAAACTACAGGTATGTATGCCCATTTTATTGCAACTCATGTCGGTTCTTGAACTCGAAAATCTCGTTCACGGTGTACTGGATATACATCTCAGACACGAGACCGATGCGGCCGCGTTGCCGCCTCCTCATGTCGTCCAGCGAAGCTTGGCGCTTTTCGCGTCTGGCGGAGAGGCGCGCTGGTGCTTCCCATACTTGATGGTCAGCCCATCGCACGATAGTTTTGTCGGGAGCTGCGGCTTCAAAGGGCCGCCAAAGCAGGGCGAAGTGGAAATCGGGTATGGCGTATCGCCGTCGTTTCAGCGTCGAGGCATTGCCACTGCCGCCGTCCACGCGTTGCTGGAGATGGCCTTCGCCGACACGTCAGTCAGTTCGGTACTGGCGACGATCAGTCCCGGTAACATTGCTTCGATCCGCGTCGCGGAGAAACTGGGATTTGTGCGACAGGATCTTTTTGTCGATACCGATGGGGAGGCGCTGATGCGGTGGCGGTGCCTCAGTCATGCGCACGCTCGCTTCGTGCCGTAGCGCGCAATCGCCACAATCATACGTGTGGACGCAGACCGACCACCACTGCCAAGCCCATTCATTCTACGCCTACACAGTCGACCAATGACGTCGTACCGTCCCGCCGGACAGCGGGACTTGCTTTGCCGTAATCGCGGCGAGCAGTCTGTCGTACGACACATAGTCCGACGTGCATGAGCAGGCTATTTATGGAGAATGGAAGTGGATGCAGGCAAAGCATTGAGCGATATAAGAGCGTTAGGCCGATTGCTCGATCAAAGAGGCAAGGTGGACGCTCTGCGCGGGGCGATAGCGAGCATGATCGTGACCCTTGTCGAGGCGAAACGGGACGTTTTGGATTACTGGCTCAGAGAACATTTTCTGACGGCCATCGTTTATTTCGAGACTAACGACCGCGAGGAATTCAGCGGTTCGATCGCTTGGCTGGCAGAGTGCGTCGAATGGCTGGAAGCGGCGCTCGTGCCGATCGATCGGCGCATCCCGGGAAATACGCCCTGCGTTCAAGCAATCGCGGTACTGACGGCGGACGACTTGGTTGCGCGTGTCAAAGCGGTCCGGGAGACAGCATGATCCTGTTTGCTTTCCACGGCTGCGTACTCTCCAATAGTTGGTGCAAATTGGCGAACGCCGGTACGTTGTAGTCACGTCGTCGAACCAACCATGTCGTCTTGTTTCCCACCGGCAGCGATCCAAGGCCGTCAGGTAATGGCGCCAACATGGCAACGCTTTTGGGAAGCAACGCCACACTCGCTCCAGCGGCGACGCAGGCAATCATCCCGTGATAGGACCCCATTTCCTGCACTCGCCATCCGATGGTATTGGGTATGGATAGCGTCGCTTCGGCGATCGCGCGATAGGTGCATCCCAACGAGAATGCGCACAGCGAACGCGTAACGATGGCTTCCGCCGAACGAACGTGGCCATCGACCGTCGGCGTGAGAAGCAGCAACACTTCATCCCATATCGGCTGGCCCGCCAACCCCATCGATGCGAGTGCCTCCGGCGCGTCCTCGTCATCGCAAAGGAGTGCCAGAAACGCGCAGTCGAGCTGTCCGCTTTGGACCTGCTGCAACAGTTGGCGGGACGGCGAGGTGATCACGTCGAGCTGTGTTTCCGGATAGGCCGCACTGAAGCGGGCCAAAATCGGCGGGAGCCTGCTTGCCGCAGTGCTTTCCATACTGCCTATTCTGAGTACACCGCCACGCGCCCCCCCGGACACCGCTTGCAATGCCTCGTCCGCGAGTGTCAGAAGGCGGTCCGCATAACGTAAATACACGTGTCCCGCAGAGGACAAGCTGAGCCGCTTACCCGTCCGGACAAAGAGCTGCACGCCGAGTTCGGCCTCCAGTTGCTGGATCCGCGTGGTGACGTTCGAGGGCACCCGACCAAGCGTCGTTGCCGCCTTCGTGATGCTCAACGCATTGCCGACCGCGCGGAAAATGGCCAACGCATCCAGGTCCACTAAATTCTCCTTTAAAGAATCATTGTAATACTATATTCTCATTCCGTGACTTTAACCGATGGAGCATCGCGATGACATCGACACAGCGTTTGGGCGCGCTTTTGGGGATCCGGCATCCGATCATTCAAGCCCCGATGGCGGGCATATCCGCTCCTGCGCTGGCCGCGGCGGTGTCGAATGCGGGCGGCCTGGGTTCGTTAGGGCTGGGGGCCAGCACGAATCAGCAAGCGTTGGCGCAAATTGCGGCAACGCTTGCGTTGACGGGCAAACCGTTCAATGTGAACCTGTTCTGTCACGCTCCCGCACGCTCGGACGCCGCGCGCGAAGCCGTGTGGCTAACGCATTTGGGAGAGGAATTTAGGAAGTTCGGTGCGGTTCCTCCGCCAGCTTTGCGAAATATCTATGCCACTGCTGTCGGCAACGACATGCTCCTGGAAACGCTGCTCGAAGCCAGGCCGAAAGTCGTGAGTTTTCACTTTGGTCTGCCCGATGCGCATTGGGTGGCGGCACTCCATGATATCGGCACCGTGACGATGGGCTGTGCGACGAATCTGGACGAAGCAGAGCGTATTGAAAGCGCCGGCATGGATGCGATCGTTGCGCAAGGCATCGAGGCGGGTGGTCATCGCGGCGTTTTCGATCCGGAGCACGATGAGCAACTGGGCACTTTGGCGCTGGTACGTATCCTTGCGAGCCGATGCCGCATTCCAGTGATTGCTGCCGGCGGCATTATGGACGGCCAGGGCATCGCGGCGGCGGTCAAATTGGGTGCGTCGGGCGTGCAGATGGGAACGGCGTTCATTCTGTGCCCGGAATCGGGGGCGCCGACAACCTATCGTGCGGCATTGAAAAGCGAGCAGGCGGGGCACACGGCCGTGACCAGGGCCATTTCAGGTCGACCGGCACGCGGCATCGTTAATCGCTTCCATGCTTTGGGCCGTGACAAAGCCTCGATCATTCCCGACTACCCCATCGCCTACGATGCCGGAAAAGCGCTGCACCAGGCTGCGGCCGCCCAGGGCGACAGCAGCTATGCCGCGCACTGG
>CAWUJR010000034.1:0-16209 GCA_963922375.1 uncultured Robbsia sp. | reverse complement strand
ACGACCCCACGCGCGCCTCAGGTGACGCCTCCGCGCTTGGCGGCCGCCTGTCGTTCGGCGCATTGCTGCGCGGCAAACGCGTCGCGTTGCCGCTCGATCTCACGGTGCAAACCAAGGATCCATCGCTTTATCGCGTCATCGGTCGTTCGTCGCCACGCGTCGATCTGCCGGCAAAAGCCTGCGGCGAACTGACCTTCGTTCATGACATGCGCGTGCCCGGTATGGTACATGGCCGCGTGATACGGCCACCCTACGCCGGCCACGATAGCGGAGCATTTGTCGGCCATACGCTGCTCGACGTCGACGAAAGCAGCGTGGCGACGCTTCCCGGCCATGTACGCGTCGTCCGGATAGGCGATTTCGTCGGCGTGGTCGCAGACCGCGAAGAACAGGCGATACGCGCGGCAAAAGCGCTCCGTTTGCATTGGCGCACGTTACCGCCGATGCCGGACCTGAGCGACCCCGGTCGCACGATCCGTCACGCCGCCGCGCAACGCCGGTCGCTGCAACATCACGGCGACGTGGAAGCCGCGAATGCCCGCGAAGACGTCACGACATTGACGCGCGTCTATGAATGGCCGTATCAGATGCACGCATCGATCGGTCCGTCGTGTGCACTGGCCGATTATCGAGCCAGCGGGATCACCGTATGGGCCGGCACGCAGAATCCGCAGAGCTTGCGGCACGATTTATCGAAGCTTGTCGGCATCGACGAATCGCAGATCGATATCGTGCGGCTTGAAGCGGCGGGTTGTTACGGGCGGAATTGTGCAGACGATGTCGCTGGCGACGCACTGCTGCTGTCGCGTGCGGTGGGTGCGCCAGTGCGGGTGCAACTGTCGCGGGCGGACGAGCATGTGTGGGAGCCGAAGGGGACCGCGCAAGTGATGACCGTCACCGGCAGCGTTTCGGCAAGCGGCGACGCGGTGGGATACGACTTCGTCACGCGCTATCCGTCGAACGATGCACCGCTTCTGGCATTGCTGCTGACCAATACGATCGCTGCGACACCGCGTATTTTTGAGATGGGCGATCGCACCGCCGTCTCGCCTTATCGCTTCTCCGACACGCGCTTCCTCTGCGACGATCTTGCGCCACTTGTCCGGTCGTCGTGGTTCAGGGGCGTATCGGCGATGCCCAATTCGTTCGCACATGACGCATTCATCGACGAACTCGCGGTAGCCGTCGGTACCGACCCGCTGGCGTTTCGACTCGCTCACCTCGACGACATGCGTGCGACCGCGTTGTTGGAGGCGGTCGCCGCGCGTGCCGGCTGGAAAACGCAGGCTGACGGCGTGCGCGTGCTGCCCGATGCAAGCGCCGTCGATACCGCCCCTGCCAATGACGCGATGCTGTCCGGACGCGGCATCGCTTACGCACGATACGTTCACAGTCGCTTTCCCGGTTTCGGTGCCGCGTGGTCTGCATGGATCGTCGACCTCGATGTCCACCGCGACAGCGGTGAGATCACCATCCGACGCGTGACAGTGGGACAGGATACCGGCACGATGATCAATCCCGACGGGGTGCGGCATCAAATCCACGGCAACGTGATTCAAACACTCAGTCGGGTGCTGAAAGAGCGCGTCCGCTTCACCGACGGCATGGTCGCCAGTCGGGAATGGGGAAGCTATCCGATGCTGACATTTCCGGAGTTGCCGGACATCGACGTGGTCTTGATGCCGCGTCAAGGCGAGCCGCCATTGGGTGCCGGTGAGTCGGCATCGGTACCGGGACCGGCCGCGATCGCCAACGCGTTGTACGATGCGACCGGCGTGCGTTTCTACGCACCGCCCTTCACCCCCGAGGTGGTGCGGGCGGCGTTATCGCTCAATCCGCCGGACGCAGCTTCTTCACTTCATCGTCGGGCGGCTGCACACTCGCGCCGTTGATATAGCGATACGACGTCATGATCCCCTTGCCGTCCTTCAGCGCTGTCGTCCCGACAAAGGCGCCCATCGTCGACTGGTTATCCTGTGCGCGATAACTGATCGGACCGAACGGCGTATCCACATTCAAACCTTTGAACGCGGCCGCCAGCTTGTCGGCATCGGTCGACTTCGCCTTCTTCAGGCCATCGGCGATCGACATCAACGCCGAATAGCCGACAACCGATCCTTGGCGCGGATAGTCATGATATTTCGCCTCATAGCTGGCGACGAACTTCTTGTTCGACAGTGTTTCGATCGAATACCAGGGATAGCCCGTTACAATCCAACCGACCGGCGCTTCGGCCCCCAATGGATCCAGATAATCCGGCTCGCCGGTCAACAGCGACACGACCTTTACATCCTTGAACAAGCCACGCGTATTGCCTTCCCGCACGAACTTGCCCAGATCCGCACCGAATTCGACATTGAATATCGCGTCCGGCTTCGCATCGGCCAATGCCTGCGTCACCGCACCCGCATCCAGTTTCCCGAGCGGTGTGGGCTGATCTGCAACAAATTCGACATCGGGCTGCGCTTGCTTCAGCAGACGCTTGAAGGTCGCCACGGCCGACTGTCCGTACTCATAGTTCGGATACACGACGGCCCACTTCTTCTTGTGCAGACGGATCGCCTCGGGCACCAACATCGCGACCTGCATATAGGTGGACGGCCGCAAACGGTATGTATATTTATTGCCATCCTGCCAGACGATCTTATCGGTCAACGGCTCGGCGGCAAGGAAGAAGATCTTGCGTTGTTTCGCATAGTCGGCCAGTGCAAGACCGGTATTCGACAGGAAACCGCCGAACAACAACGACACTTGTTCGCCGGAGACCAGTTCCTGCGCGACACGAATGGTGTCGCCCGGGTTGCCATTGTCGTCGCGCGACACCACTTCGAGCTTTTGCCCGTTGATGCCGCCGGAGGCATTCACCTCGTCGAGCGCGAGATTCCAGCCATTTTTATAGGGCTCAAGAAACGCGGGTTGCGCTTTATAACTGTTGATCTCGCCGATTTTGATCGTTTGCGCCGACGCGCTTAACGAGACCACCGCCGCCGCGAGCGGCGTCATGACCCATACCGCTTTCCACGACCGCGATCCACCGACCGAACTCCCCAAAAAACCCGCACGCTTGGTCATCAATTTTCTCTCCCTGGTTTCACACACTCAGATAAGCACGTCGTACCGCGTCGTCTCGCGACAATTCATCGATGCTGCCGCTGAAGCGGATCTGGCCCTTTTCCAATACATAGGCACGATCACTGACCAGTTCGGCAAAATGCATATTTTGTTCCGACAGCAGGATAGACAATCCTTCACGTTTCAGCGAGAGAATCATATTCGCCATCTGCTCGACGATGATCGGCGCCACCCCCTCCGATGGTTCATCGAGGAGTACCAGATAGGGATTGCCCATCAGGGTGCGCGAGACGGTCAGCATCTGCTGCTCGCCGCCGCTCATCTGACTGCCGGGGCGGTTCGGCATCTCACCCAGATTCGGGAACAACGCGAACAACTTCTCGGGCGTCCATTGCGGCGCATCGTTGCGCGGCGCTTGTCGTCCGGTGTCCAGGTTCTCCAAGACGGACAGGTCGCCGAATACGCGCCGATCCTCCGGCACGAATCCCATCCCGGCACGCGCGATACGGTACGGAGCCCAGGTGGCGATATCTTGCCCGCGGAAATGGATCGTGCCGCGCCGCGTGGGCAACATACCCATCAGCGCCTTCATCGTTGTCGATTTCCCGGCACCGTTGCGGCCCATCAGCGCCACGACCTCGCCACGACCCACCTCCAGCGCAACATCGTAGAGAATCTGTGCCCTTCCATAGAACGCATTCAAATTCGACACGCGGAGCAAATCGGTCATCTCGGCAGTCCTTCTGCGGCACGCGGCATGAACGACTTTCCGGTGCCGAAATACACTTCTTTCACTCGTGGATCGTTTCTCACGGTCTCCGCGTCGCCTTCACAAATCAATTTCCCGCGTGCCAGCACGATCAATTTATCCGCATAGGCAAATACCACATCCATGCTGTGTTCGGTGAACAGCACCGCCAATCGCTCATCGATCACCAGTTGCTTGGTCAGCGCCATCAAATCGTTCCGCTCTTTAGGTGCCATGCCGGCGGTCGGCTCGTCCATCAGTAGGAGCTTGGGCTTGTTCGCCATTGCGATCGCGAGCTCGACCCGTTTCACATCGCCATAAGCCAACACGCCGCATGCGCGCGCCGCATGCTCTGCCATGCCGACTTTCGCGAGCAGCGACATCGCCTCAGCGGTGTGCATTTGAGCCATGCGTCGCCACGGATTGAACAGTTGCCGGTCTCGCGAGACCAATGCCATGCGGACGTTTTCGAGAACCGTCATCGAATTGAAGGTGGCTGCGATCTGGAAAGTCCGGCCCACGCCTTGACGCCAAATGTCTCGTGGACGCTGGCCGGCTATCTCCTGTCCATTGAAACGAATCGATCCGCCGCTCGGTTTCAATTGCCCGTTCAGCATATTGAAACAAGTGGATTTACCCGCGCCGTTCGGGCCGATCAGCGCCAAAAGCTGGCCCGCTGCCAAGTCGAACGATACATCGTCCACCGCGTTCACGCCGCCGAACGATTTCGCCAGATGCGATACTTGCAAGAGTGTCATCGCTCGCGCTCCAAGCGATCGCGCACGAATCCCGCGATGCCTTGCGGAAACGCGATGACCAGCACCAGGATCGTTGCGCCGAGCAGCGCCTCCCAGTAATCGGTCTGACGTGCCACGGTGTCTTGTAACCAGGTGAACACCGCCGCGCCGACGATCGGCCCGCTGACCGTTTGAAGACCGCCGAGCAATACCATGACCAAGCCATCGACGGAACGACCGACACTGATTACTTCCGGTGAGATCGTCCCTTTCGAAAACGTGTAGAGCGAACCGGCCAAGCCACAAAATAACGACGCGACGACGAATGCGACCCACTGCACGCGTTTGACATCGATGCCGATCGCCTCGGCCCGAAGGGTCGAATCGCGCGAGGCGCGCAGCGCGTACCCGAGCGGTGAGAACAACATGCGTCGCAGCAACCAGACACCCGCGCCGGTAAAAACCAGCGTCAGATAATAATAGGCGATCGGCGAGCTGAGCCAGTCTGCCGGCCATAGATTCAAAATGCCATTACTGCCGCCGGTGACCGCATCCCATTGATAGACCACCGACCAGACGATCTGCGCAAAGGCAAGCGTCAGCATCGCGAGATAAACCCCGGATAGACGCACGCAGAACCATCCGAACACGAGGGCGCCGAGTCCGGCCAACAGGGGCCCCAGGACCAGCGCCGCTTCCATCGGCAATTGCAGCACCTTCAGGAAAAGCGCTACGCCGTAAGCGCCCAATCCAAAGTACGCGGCGTGCCCGAACGAATGCATACCGCCGGGGCCCATGATGAAATGCAGGCTGGCAGCGAACAATACCGCGATCATGATTTCTACCATCAGCACCGGCATATACGGAAACCATTTCGACAGCGTCGGCAGCAATGCCAGCGCCAGCACCAGCGCCACGCCTGCCAGCTTCAGTCGCCGATCCGCCGGTTTGATCGGTGTTTCGGCGACGGCCATCGATCGCACCGCAGACTGCGCCTTGCCCATCAAGCCCCACGGGCGGACGACCAGGACCACCGCCATCACAACGAACTCGGCGACGAGCGTGAACTTGCTGAGAGAGAAATCGATGCCGAACAACGTCACGCCGCCGATACCGATGCAAAGCGCCTTGATTTCGGCGATCAACAACGCAGCCACGAAAGCGCCGGGTATCGAACCCATGCCCCCGACGACCACCACGACAAAGGCGTTGCCGATGGTGTCCAGATCCAGCGATAGATTTGCGGACATCCGCGGCACTTGCAATGCACCACCCAAGCCCGCCAGGAACGCACCGACGAAAAAGACACCGGTGAACAGCCACGCTTGATTGATGCCCAACGCGCCCAGCATCTCGCGGTCACTGGTGGCCGCGCGCACCAGCGTTCCCCAGCGCGTGCGCGCCAATACAAACCACAGCACGCCGAGCACGACCGGTCCGATCACGATCAGCGCCAGGTCGTAGGTCGGCAATGGATGCCCGAGCAGATCGATCGCACCGGACAGATGCGGCGCCCTCGGCCCGAACAGGTCCTCCGGGCCCCAGATATACAATGCGGCGTCGCGGAAAATCAGCACCAGTGCGAACGTCGCGAGCAAATGGAAAAGTTCGGGCGCTTGGTAAATGCGGCGCAGGATGACGACTTCGACCAACGCGCCAAGGACGGCGACGATGAGTGCGGCCGCGAGCATCGACATCCAGAACCCGCCGATGCTTGAACCGAAGCGGTTCGCGATGCTGCATGCGAGATACACGCCGAGCATATAAAAAGAGCCGTGCGCAAAATTGACGATGCGGGTGACGCCAAAAATCAACGATAAGCCCGACGCGACCAAGAACATCGCGCACGCGTCGGCGAGGCCATTGACCAGTTGCACAAGCAGGTTCGACAGCATCGACGCCTCTTCATCACGAAATCATGGATACGGATCGGACCGCTCTCCTCCGACGCCGCGCTGCCAAGCAAAACAAAGTCGAGTCGAACGTACACACTGGAGTTTGCATTGACGCCCGAGTATGCCACTGCGACGGGAATGACGAAACGACGCCAAAAATAAGCGCCGAAAGATCGTACACATTGAAAGGGGTACAACAGATGGACAACAGATACATAACGCACGCGTCATCGACGCAGTCGATGACGCGTGCGAGCGGTGGGCGCTTTACAGCCTCGCGAGCATGAACGATCGGCGCGAGAAACGCAAATGGAGCATCACGAGCGAGCGATCAGGACAGGCGGGAGACAAGTAGATGGTCTCGCCCGCCGGACCATGGCAGCATGCGTAACGGCCATTGACCGCCCGTTGATATGCGACATAGGCGCGATGCCGTGTGATTGCAATGACCAGCACGACCATGGCGGCAGCAGCCAATCGAAAAGAGACCGTCTGGAAGGCAGAATCGGACACCCTGAACAGCCCATAGGCGAAGAGGATCACCATCTCCAACAGCGCTGCGCCGAGTGACGCCGGAATGAGATAGGCACGTAGCATATCTGAGATAGTCGGTTTCATCGCGTATCGTTGCGCTGGCTTTGGCGTGGGGTAATGCGGTGCTCTCGGACACCGCCTGGTCAAAAAGCGGAAAAACGTCCTGTTCGACTGCATGATCTATGCCAAAAGTGGGTTTTTCACTGGTGAGAGGCCTACCCGCTGCCAAGACCCTTATTTCTCCGCAATCAACCCGATCGCAACGCGCAAGGGGCGCACATCCCGCGCGTGCGCTCATCGCCAATGTGGGTTACCGCACACAGTAAATAGCGACGTCGCTTTCGCCCCTTTTTACAAACCGCCATGACGATAAAGGCGCCCCATACCGCGCCGCCGCCTGTGCCATCCAGCGGAACCCTTTGCGCTCTGCACTCGGCGTCTCCGGAATGGCGGAACGGCAGGATCACGGCATCAGGGCATCAGGGCATCAGGGCATCCGAGGATCACGACATCGGGGCAATCTTTATTTTTTCCGGCATAGACTGGACGCGAGACGAATCGGCGGCGTGTCCTTCAGTTCAGCGGCCAGTCCGATCTTGCGTTCCGGCGCGTCATCTGCAGTCCTTTTGCATCATCCGCTTCGCGTAGGGAAAGGCGAATCGCCTCTGCGGTTCGCGTTCATCCAGATAGAAAAGGGACGATACATCATGGCAATAGCGAACTACATGGCGCGCAAGTCGGTCGCCGACATCATCCACAGCGCCGATGGCGGTGAGCGTCCGCTGTCGAAAACGCTCGGGGCATTGAGCATCACTGCGATGGGCATCGGGGCCATCATCGGAGCCGGTATTTTTGTGCTGACCGGTACGGCCGCCGCCCAGTACGCCGGACCGGCGATTATCCTGTCCTTTGTGCTGGGGGGCATCGCCTGCGCGTTCGTCGGCCTCTGCTATTCCGAGCTCGCATCGATGCTGCCCGTCTCCGGCAGCAGCTATACCTACACCTATGCGACACTGGGCGAAGTGTTCGCCTGGATCATCGGTTGGGACCTGATCCTCGAATATGCAATGGGTGCCGCCACCGTTGCCGTCGGTTGGTCCGGCTATGTGGTCAGTCTGCTGCATAACGTCGGGATCGCCATCCCACCTGCGCTAGCGGCGGCACCGGGCACCGTCGTGAAGCTCCCGGACGGCACGACGGTCTCGGGCATCGTCAATCTTCCGGCGGTGGTCATCATCGCCCTACTCACGCTGATGCTGGTGATGGGTACCAAGGAATCCGCCCGATTGAATAACGTGATGGTCGCCGTCAAATTATTCGTCGTTGTCGCGTTTCTCGCGCTCGGCGTGTTCTTCATTCATCCGGCCAACTGGCACCCGTTCATCCCGGCCAACACCGGCGGCTTCGGCCATTTCGGGATGAGCGGTATCCTGCGCGGTTCGGCAGTCGTCTTTTTCGCTTTCATCGGCTTCGATGCCGTCTCCACTGCAGCACAGGAGGCTAAAGCGCCGCAGCACGACATGCCGGTCGGCATTCTCGGCTCGCTGATCATTTGCACGGTGTTGTATATCGCCGTGGCCGGCGTATTGACCGGGCTCGTCCCGTATGGCGACTTGAATGTGGCTGACCCGATCGCCAAGGGCGTGGATGCGATCGGTATGAACTGGTTCTCGATACTGATCAAGATCGGCGCACTGACCGGCCTGACTACCGTGATACTGGTGCTGCTATACGGGCAAAGCCGGATCTTCTTTACGATGTCGCAGGACGGATTGATGCCGGGGCTTTTTGCCACGGTGCATCCGCGACTGAAAACGCCGTATTTGAGTCAGACCATGATCGGCGGCATCGTGGCTGTGGTGGCGGCGTTTACGCCGATCAATGTACTCGGCGAGATGGTCAGCATCGGCACCTTATTCGCATTCGTGCTGGTATGCGGTTCCGTGATCTATTTGCGTCGCAGCAATTCCGGCGCGAATCGCCCATTCCGTGTACCGGGCGTGCCGATCGTGCCGATCCTCGGCATCCTTTTTTGCCTGCTGTTGATGACAGGCCTGCCACTGATCACCTGGATGCGTCTGGTCGTCTGGCTGGTGATCGGCCTGGTGATCTATTTCTCTTACGGGCGCCATCACTCGACGCTGCGGCACCCGGAAAAACGGGCTCACGCCGAGTGATTCGCGGGAAGATATGCTTGCGCAAAATGAGCGATCTCATCGCTCGGCATCCCGCATACCGCCGCTGCCTCGGCGATCAAACGCCATGTCGTCGGGTCGATCGGTACGCCCCGTTCGAGCCACTGCGGACGGCGCGCGCGCTCCGGCTCGCCAGGTAGCATGATCCGGTCGGTCCCGGCGGCGAGCGGCGATGCTTTCACCCAATCGACGAACGCATCGGCTTCGGCCTGCATGTGCGGTGCGTCGAACGCATTCGGATCGATGATGACGGTCGTCATGCAGTTCACGATCGCCGGGGTCTGCTCGAGCGTAGAGGCATGCGTCGTATAGCCACCGGACAACGCGCCGCCGAATAGTTCGCACAACGTCGCGAGACCGAAGCCCTTGTGCGACCCAAACGTCAGCAACGAACCGAACGGCTCCTCGTGCATCACCTTCGGCGCCACCGTGGGCGCACCGGTGTGATCGATCATGTGTCCCGGTGCAACATCGACGCCCTTGTTGTAGGCAACCCGTGTCTTGCCGTGTGCGATGCTCGATGTCGCGAAATCGAGAATCAGCGGTGGCTCCCCCTCGCGCGGAAACGCTGCGCAGAACGGGTTCGTGCCGAAGCGTCGATCGATACCACCGAAAGGCGCCACCACCGGCATACCCACCACATTGACAAAGTGAAACGACACGAGTCCCGCTGCCGCACATTGCTCGGCCCAATGACCGATCCGACCAATGTGATGCGCGTCGCGCAGCCCGACCGCACACACACCGAGCTGCTTCGCGCGCGCGATGCCGATCTCCATCGCTTCGAAGGCGATCACCTGACCGAACCCTTTATGCCCCTCTATCGTGATCACCGCCCCCGCATCGCGGACGATTTCCGCATGTTGGTTCAACTGCAACTGATGCGCAGTCAGTGACGCGACGTACGGCGACACCATACCCACCCCGTGCGAATCATGCCCCGACAGATTCGCCATGACCAGATGCTCCGCGACCAGCGCCGCTTCTTTCGGGGCGCTGCCGGCGTGGGTCCAGATCGCGGTGATATAGTCGCGCAAGGTATCGGCGGCAATGCGCGATTCGGTCGAGTGATCGATAGTCGTCATGCAGGTTTCCTCAGTGATCAGACATGCAGGTTCGAACAGCGTCGGCGTGCGCGTCAGTCCCCTCGCGCGTCCAGCGGCAACGCGCGACGCAACTCGTCGATCCATGCTTGCGCATTGCCATCGGATGGCGCGCGCCAATCGCCGCGCGGGGACAATGCGCCGCCAGCCGATATTTTGGGCCCATTCGGCATGGCCGAACGTTTGAACTGGCTGAAGCCGAAGAAGCGTTGCAAGAACCCTTCGAGCCAGTGACAGATCTCGTCTAGCGTGAATGCGCGACGCTCGGCTTCCGGAAAGTTGGTGGGCCAACCGCCGCGTTGCGCATCGGACCACGCATGCCAAGCGAGGAACGCCACTTTCGATGGGCGCATACCGTATCGGACGATGTAGAACAGAAAGAAATCGTGCAGCGCATACGGCCCGATCAGCGACTCCGTACTTTGCGGTTTGCCCTCGACTGCCGGCACCAGCTCCGGCGAGATCTCGCTCGATAGAATTTCACCGAGCACGGCATTGACCTCTTCGGAGAACTGTCCCGTCCCCATTGCCCAGCGGATCAGGTGTTGCATCAGCGTCTTCGGAACACCCGAATTGACGTTGTAATGCGCCATCTGATCGCCCACGCCGTACGTGCACCAGCCCAATGCGAGCTCGGATAGATCACCGGTACCGATCACGATCGCGCCATGGTGGTTCGCCAATCGGAACAGGTAATCGGTGCGCAGTCCCGCCTGGACGTTTTCGAAGGTAACGTCGTAGACGGACTCCCCGCGACCGAACGGGTGCTCGAGGTCACTGAGCATCTGCGTCGCCGCCGGACGAATGTCGAGTTCCCTGCTGGTCGTGCCCAGACTACGCATCAATCTCCATGCGAGTCCTTTCGATTTGTCCCCGGTGGCAAACCCCGGCATCGTATACGTCAGGATGTTCGCCCGCGGCAAGCCGAGATGGTCGAAGGCCTTGGCCGCGACGATCAATGCATGCGTCGAGTCCAACCCGCCGGAGATACCGATCACGACGCGCTTGAGTTTCGCCGTCTGCAGGCGTTGCACCAGCGCGGCCACCTGGATGTTGTACGCCTCGTAACAGTCCTGCGACAAGCGCGCGGGGTCGCTCGGAACGAACGGGAAGCGCTCGACACGGCGCTTCAGACCGATATCGGTGCACGGAGGCGCTAACGTGAATGCGATACGCCGAAATCCATCGACGCGCTGGGCGGTAGACGCCGACGCATCGCGCGTATCTACGGTCTCGCCGGCAGCGCCCGCGTCCGGTCGCGTCGCATGACATCGCCGATTGTCGTCGAAGGTTCCCATGCGCATCCGCTCCTGACGCAGCAACGTCAGGTCCACATCGGCCACGATGCTTTGTGCATTCGGCTGAAATCTTTCCCCTTCGGCCAGGCGCACGCCATTTTCGAAGATCATCAATTGGCCGTCCCACGCGACATCGGTGGTGGATTCGCCGGCACCCGCCGCAGCGTAGATATAAGCGGACAAACAACGTGCAGACGCCGATTCCGCGAGCAGACGACGCGAGTCGGCACGGCCGATCGTGATCGGACTGCCGGACAAATTCGTCAGAATCGTCGCGCCGGCCAACGCGGCCTCGGCGCTGGGCGGGATCGGCACCCAAAAATCCTCGCAAACCTCTACATGGAATACGAAGCCCGGATGATCGTCCGCAGCAAACAGCAAGCGGCTGCCGAACGGCACTGTCAGCGTCCGTGCCATCGCGTCGCCGGATGCCGACAGCGAAGCGGACAACAGCTGTGCAGATAACGCGGCAGATCCGCCAGCCACCGTGGTGGGTGTGCGCGGCAATCGCAGCGAGATTTGTCCGTGCATGCCGGCGCCACTCGCGACTTGTCGACGCTCGTAGAACTCGCGATAGTTCGGGAGGTACGATTTGGGCACGATGCCGAGAACGCGCCCCCGATGCATCACTACGGCCGTATTGAACACCCGATCGTCGTGTACGAGCGGTGCGCCGACGATAAGCACCGTGTCCAAATGCGTGGACCCGTCCAAAATCAGCGCGATCGCCTCGCGTACCGCGTCCAGCACCACATCCTGCAGCAGCAGATCCTCGATCGAATACCCCGACAGCGTCAGCTCCGAGAACACGGCCAACGCGACACCGTCGTCATGACAGGATTGCGCCATCTCGAGCACCGCGCGCGCGTTCGCCAGCGGCTGCGCGAGCTGAATCGGGATGCTGCAAGCGGCCACGCGCGCGAGGCCGTGATGATAGGTCGAACGGAATGCAGATAAATGTGCAGACACCTGAGCAGGTGCGTGCGACGGTGATGTCGATGCGCGCTCGGGGTCGGATTTCCGTGCCTCGGTCATTGATGCAAGCCTCCCTGCTTACTTTATCCATTGCAAGCAGAAATAGCATGCGAGGGCCGTCGCATCAAGTGCTGTTGCACCCGGTTCGTGCGCGGTCCGCCAAAAAACGAAAAACGCTCCGGCCATGACAGCCGAAACGTTTGGTTCGCAGCACCGGGGGGGTCACGTCATCGGAACATCGGAACCAACAACCACGCAGGCAACGTGCTTGACAGAAGCAACGCACAAGCAACGTGCCTGTTACAAGCGTGTGTGGAATCGCCGAATCGGCCGTTATGCAGCCGACAGGATCGCTCGCATCGCCTCGGGAGCAATGGAGGCGGTTCGATTGGTGCAATGATCGAAACCGCGCCTGGCCAGAAGACGTTCGATCATTTTATCCAGCATTCCCCGGAATATTTATTGCAAATGACCGACAAAATCGCCTATTCTCGGTAGGATGTTCTGCGCAATCCCCCATATGCAGATAATACTTCCAAATGCCGATGAGCGACCCCATGACGCTGGATAAACAGGACAAAAGTATCCTGCGCGCGCTGCAGCAAAACGCGCGATTGCGGAACGCCGACCTCGCCGAACAAGTAGGCATGTCCACGACCGCTTGCTGGAACCGGACGCGCCAACTGGAGAAAGACGGTTTCATCACCGGCTACGTGGCATTGCTGGATCAACGCAAGCTTGGGTTCCCGGACACGGTGTTGATCGAATTGACGCTCGATCGCCATGAAGACGAACGGCTCGCCCGCTTCGGCGAAGAGCTGGCCGCGTTGCCCGAGGTGATCGAGGCCTATCTGATCTCCGGCGAATACGATTATCTGGTCAAGGTGGCCGTCGACGGCATCGCCGGGTACGAACGGTTTCTTCGCGATAAGCTATACAAGATCTCGGGTATACGGCACAGCCGGTCGATGTTTGCGCTGCGCTGCATGAAGCAGATACCGTCGGTCCAGATTTGATCGGGGCTTGACGTTCCCATCGGGGGAAGGTCTACGCTACGTAGCGTCGATAGACAATTTTTATCCCATTACAAGGACCGTGACAGTGAGCGCGAATTCGACTTTGAAGGGCATGTCGTTGGCCATCACCCTGACCTTCGGCATGTATGTCTCTCTCGCCGCCGCGCAGACGTCGTCTCAGATGAATATGCCGGGTATGAAGATGTCTGGCGCGGGAGCGTCGTCGATGGCATCAACATCGTCGAGCGCCTCGTCTGCAACGAAAGCAGGCACGTCTTCGCAGGCGTTCCAGGCGGCCGATGCCACGATGATGCATCGCATGTCGGCACCGTATTCGGGTGACACAGACAGGGACTTTGTCGAGCACATGATGCCGCATCACGAAGGTGCGGTGGCGATGGCGCGGATCGAGTTGCAATACGGCAAGGATCCGGCCCTGAAAAAGATGGCGCGCGATATCATCCAATCGCAAAACGAGGAGATCGTCTTCATGAAACAGTGGCAAAAGGACCACCCACCCCACCCGGCGAAATAAGATCATCGGTGGCCGCGCCGCAGTTCATGCTACCCGATGACGCCGCATGACACCGCATGACGCCCGGTCATGCGTCCTCAAGCGGCGGCCCGGTGCGCCGCCACATCGAACGTAATGGCAAAGCAGGCGTCCTGGTCGCCGAAGTCCGCATCGAACTGCGCGTCGTGACCGATAAAAATCGCGTTCGCGATAAAGAGTCCGAGACCCAGTCCGGAACGATTGTTTAGACTCAGGCTGCCGCCCTTGAAAGGGTCGATCAGGCGTCTGAACGGCGCCGCGGGTCGCTCGCGCATTCGGTTTCGAATCTCGATGCGAATGGACGACGGCGAACGACGCGCGGCGATCACGATCGGCGCAGTCGTGTCGCCGTGCTGCCGTGCATTGCTCAACAGATTCGACAGGCCCTGCACGAACCGATCCTCATCCAGGTCGACGTCGCCGAGCACATCGCTTTCCAGGTCCAGCCGGATCGCCGGGTACGTGAACCGCATCTCCTCGACCAACGTTTGCAGCACCGCATCCAGCGACGTGCGGCGACGTTCCAGACCCAGGCCAATCCCGGCGCGAATACGACTCACGTCCAGGATATAGCTGATCAGCGACTGCATGCGACGCGTCGATCCTTCCACCCGCTTTGCCGTATCGGTCGACGACACGAGCCCCTTACCCATCAATTGCACGGCCAGATTGATCGCCTGAAGCGGATCGCGCAGGTCATGGCCGAGCGTTGCGAGTAGCGTCATGCGTTCGCGATCGCTTTCCCGCAAACGCTCCAGCGCGGCGTCCTGAAACACCGCTTTCAAACCGCGCGCCGCAGTACGATCGATCGCATGCCATTCGCGACCGCTACCGCGCACGGTTTGTTTCCATACCTCGAACGATCCACGCGGCGTGAGCCGCGAGCCGTTCGGGCCGGATGCGATGACCTTCCCCGGCGGGCCGGCCCAACGAATCGTTTCGACCAACTCATCACGCAGCCAGACGACGGTGATCCGCACTTCACTGACAATCTGCACCGCGAGCAGACCGGCCGCCTCGCCGCTGCGCGTCACGGGTCGCGGCAGCTCAGGCAACTCCTCTCGAATCGATTTCGCGACAACTTTTTCAAGATGATGGTCGCTCATGAACTGCGCCAGCTCGAACAGTCCGCAGGGAGACGCGGTATCCGAAAATACAATGCGCTGGTCCATCAGCACGGCGACGCTATCGCAATCGATCAGCTTGCGGATCACCTCGCTGGCCGCCATCAAGCCGGATGCCAGATCGGACGCGCCCGCGATGCAGTGTGCGACATCCTGGATCGACGCAGTCGCCCGGGCTTCGGCAGCAATGCGCCGCTTGAATTCCGTCCGTTCGATCAAAATCGACAGCACTTGCGTGAGGACCGTGCACGACAATCGCATTGCGAGTGGCACGCGATACTCCGTCATGTGATGGCAAGCGATCAATCCCCACAGGCGAGCGTTGATCACGATCGAGATGCTCATCGATGCACCCACACCCATGTTCTGCAGATACTCGATATGGATCGGCGAAACACTGCGCAGACACGAATGGCTGAGATCGAACACCTGACCGGACACCGGATGCACAGGCGGTTGAATCGGCACCGATGGGGCCGCGACCGACACAATCTGGCGGATCGGATGCAATACATACAGCCGGCGCGCCTGCGCCGGAATGTCGCCGGCAGGATAGCGCTGATGCAGATACGGGCTCAGGTCGTCGCGGCGCGCTTCAGCGATGACCTGACCACTGTCGTCCTGCAAAAACCGATACCCCATCACCCGGTCGAAGCCGGTCATCATTCGCACGGCGTCCACCGCGTCTTGCATCAACGCTTCCACCGCGTCATGATCCTGCTCCTGCAGACGCTGAATCGCGCGTTGCGCCAGCACCGCATAGTGGCCGGGCGACGGCGCATCCGGCGCGATTTGCTCCCACTCTGCAAGCAAGACATCGCCGGACCAATGCACGACCAGGTCGAAACGGGGGGCTGCCGTGGCGCCAAGCGCGTCCCCGCCTGCACCGCCGTTGCCGATAGCACCGCCACCATCGACGGGATCGCGGCCACTGCATTCGGTGCTTTCCTGTGGCTGAT
>CAWUJR010000033.1:0-16318 GCA_963922375.1 uncultured Robbsia sp. | reverse complement strand
GCGAGCCGCTACGGCGCGGGCCACATCCGTCGCTGCAGCGCGACCGATGCCGGCAAGCGTTGCCAGATGGACCAACTGATAGAACGCCTCTGAATACGCAAAAGGCGCGGCGTCGGACACGATTTCCGTTTCCGCAACCGGGACATCGGTGAAGCGGGTCGTACCGCTGGCGGTGAGGCGTTGGCCCATGCCGTCCCAATCGTCGATGACATGGACACCTGGCGCGCGGCGGTCGACCGTGACCGATATCGCGGTGCCGTCGGCACCCGTCGCCCCGACGTGTATCCAGTCTGCGTACAGTGAGCCGGTGGTGTAAAACTTTGTGCCGTTCAGTCGCCATCCCTGTGCTTCTTGTGTCAGTCGGGTCGAGAATTGCGACTGTTGTGCCGCAGAGCCGGTCTCGGACCAGGCGGCACCCACGATATCGCCTTTCAACAAGCGTGAGAACCAGAGATCCTGGCTTGCAGCCGGTCGGATCAAAATATGTTCGATGAAGCCAAAGTGCGCGCGCAGTGCTTGCGTCAGATTCGAATCGGCTTCGGACAACGCAATCAGAAAATCGAAGAATTCCGTCAGGCTGACGCCGAGGCCGCCGTACGATCGTGGCACACGCAACGCGGTCAGTCCGGCCTGCTGAAGCCAGCGAATTTCTTCCGTCGGAAGATGGCGGTCGAGTTCACGCGTCACACCGCCTGCGCGGATGCGGTTTAGAATCTCGCGAGAGGCGTCGGTCAGCGCGGGATTGCTCGCGCTGTCGAGCGCATGTTGACCCCACGCTTGACCAACGATGACACCGGGAGGAAGGGCAGAACGATCTGAAGGCATGTTGGACTCGTCATCGGGAGGCAAGGCCGATCGATGACACGCGTCGGACGGCCCTGCGATACGGATCCATTACCTTAATGGCTCTCCCGAGCGATGCAAGCAATCATTTGTGGGAAGCTTATGCGATGTCGGAGAGAAGCGCCCAGCCGCAGTGGCAGTCGCAGCCGCCAACATCGCCGATGCGAGCGTGTCTGGCGATGGATGTTACTACCCGGCACGTTCGCCGGCAATCCGCCTGCTGGACGCTTACCATGGGTCTCGCGTGAGATGCGGCCACTCGCGTTGCCAACGGTCGGTCTTGTCCACGTACACATTCGGTATCGGAAGTGCCCGATTGGGCCTCAGGCGGCCGTCAAAAAGGTCATGCAGCCCGAAAGGCGAATAGACATCATAGCGCGCCTCTTGCCGTCGGATGCCGATCGCGACCGTCGCACACGGAAATCGATCTATACCGTCAGACGCGCGGCCAACCCTGCCGAATGGGATGCCGAATTTCTGCTGATACCAAATTGGAACACGGGCTTGATTACGGATTTGCACCTCAATCGGAAGATCTGCAAATAGCGCCTTTACGCTGCCGATGACACTATCTTCCGCCTCCCACGATGGGTCCGGATCGTAGTAGAAGAGATCGTAATCCAGAATGCCGGCCTGAATATCGCGCGCGCACGCCACATTCCAAACAGACTGAGCGAGGCAGCCGGCGGTGAGCCACCAGTCCGCCAGCCCAAGCTGTGGTGCTCGTTCCAGGATAAGCGTGTTCCACGGATTCCTTTGAATGGTCCGGACGAAGTCCTGTTCCAATGAGTGATGCATTTTGTGGGCACTGAGTGGGGTGGAGAAAATGAAAAGCTATTCCAATGGACCGAAAGTCTTCGAAGACCCCCATCCCTTATCCCCGGTCTAAAGTTTCAAGCCAGGGTTCTCTGGTGGAATACAATGTCAGTGGTTCGTTGCTGCAGCGACGGACCCGTGGTTGTTATGCCAACTCACTCACTTCACGGGGCATGGATGGATTTTTTGATAAAAAACGTGGAAAAGACCGATCGCGTTGCGTGGATGGCTATGTGGGCAATGTATTGCGCGTCTCTGGGCCCCGGCGGGTTGCCGGAGCGTGTTACTGAGCGCACCTGGGAGCGAATCGTCGATCCGTCGGAGCCGGTCAACGCATTGATCGCTACCAATGCGGAAGGAGAGGCGTTGGGTTTTTGCAATTATGTCTGCCATTTGCGCACCTGGAGCGAACAGCCGGCCTGCTACGTCGAAGACGTTTTTGTCGCCCCTGCTGCACGACGCCTCGGTGTTGCAACCGCCCTCATTCAACAGCTTCGAGACCTCGGACGAGAGAGCAACTGGTCGCGAATCTACTGGATTACTGGGGGCGGCAATGTCGCGGCACAAGCAGCATACGATCGAATAGCGAAGCGCACAGATCATATCCGATTCGAAATGTCGTTGGATACATAGAAGATTGCGCGTCTAGATCCTGCCTCTCCCGAGTTCAGGCAGCGATCACGGGCGCTTGTAACGTTAGCAAGCCCATCAGCTGGGCAAGTTCTCTACCCAGGTTCCTGCGATCGACGATCATGTCAACGGCGCCGCGGGTAATCAAGAATTCAGGACGCTGATATCCATTAGGCAACTTCTCTCGAACGAGTTGTTCTATGACGCGCGCACCCGTGAACGCGATCAGCGCTTTCGGCTCCGCGATGACAACGTCGCCTAAAAAGGCAAAGCTCGCAGACACGCCTCCCGTCGTCGGATCGGTGAGAACGGAGATGAAGGGAAGTTTTGCTTCGGCCAATTTCGTGAGTATGGCGGTGGTTTTCGCCATTTGCATCAGCGAGAACATATTTTCCTGCATGCGAGCGCCGCCCGATGTCGACACGCATATGAACGGAACATGCTGATCGATCGCGGCGCGCACGCCGCGAACAAATCTCTCGCCCACGACCGATCCCATCGAACCGCCGAGAAACGAGAAGTCGAAGCACGCCACCACGGTCGGGACAGACGCGATGGAACCGCTCATCACCACCAACGCATCGGTTTCGTTGCATTCTTTGACGGCTTGCAGAAGCCTGTCCGGATAGCGACGTAGATCCTTGAAGTTTAACGAATCGACGGGTAGGACTTCTTGGCCGATCTCGCGACGTCCGCTTTTGTCCAGAAGCCTTTCGAGCCGTTCTCTGGCGCGAATAGGCAGGTGATGATCGCATTTTGGGCAGACGTGAAGGTTCGATATAACGTCGCTTCGGTAAAGCGTTGCCTCACAAGAGGGGCATTTCAACCACACGCCTTCAGGAATGGCTTTTCGATTTTTCCTTTCCGTGCGCTTTATCGACGGGGGCAGAATTCGGTCTAGCCAACTCATGTTCATCTCCCATTAGGATCGCTCCGTAACGCGGAAAAACCATAAAGCCAGAAGGTATGGCATTGACGAGATACAGTCACCGCGGATCACGAAGGAACGTGTCGTTCGCGAGCGGCAATGTGGTTACCCCGGTTCTGTCGCAGCGCTCACTGCCTGCTGGCAAGCGCGAGACGGAACGCCAAGCCGACGAATACCGAACCAAGCAGAGATTGGCCGACTCTCGACGATCGTTGTTGTCCCGACCAACGCTTGCCTAACCGATCCGCCGGCGAAAGGACGATGCCATCGACAACAAGACCCATTGCATTGAGCACCGTCGCCAGTGTCAAAATTTGTAGTGCAACAGCGCCATCCTCCGGTCGCACGAATTGCGCGTGGTAAGAATAACCATAAAAACTTCTTTTGTTGGCGCCGCACAAAAGGGATCTTAGTCTAATACGGAAGATTTGTGAGATTAGCCGAGCGTGCGTGCATAGAGTGCGAACAGTTCCTTCCAACCGCGCGCTGCACCCTGCGCGTCGAAGACTGGCATGTCGGGCTTCATCCAGCCGTGCAGTTTTCCTTGATAGATCTCGCTCTTGTGTTTTACGCCAGCATCGTTCAACGCGGCTTCGAAACGCTCAGCCATCTCGGGCGGATAGCTGTGGTCTTGATCGGCACCTGCAACCAGTACTTCCGCCTTGATTCTGGGTAGCTGCAGATGCGGGCTGGTCGGCTGATCGGTGGCGAGATTACCCCCGTGAAAACTTGCTGCTGCCGCAACGCGATCAGGGTAGTAAGCTGCCGCGGTCAGCGCCATGCCACCGCCCATGCAGAAACCGACAGTGCCCACCTTGCTGCCTTTTACGTCTGTACGGCTATCCAAATAAGCCAGCAATGCCACAGTGTCCTCGGCGGCCTTGTGATTATCCGTACAGGCCATCATGGGTCCGACGGTCGCCCGGAAATCGCCTTTGAGTACTTCTTTCGGGTCGAGCGGGCCGTACGCACCGAAGCGATAGAAAAAATCGGCGAGCAGGACGATATAGCCTTGATGGGCCACATGGCTCGCCATCTCGATCATCGCGGGCCGGATGCCGAAGGCGTCCATGTAAAAGATCACGCCTGGCCAGGAACCGCCGCTGTCTGGTTTCAACACCCAAACGTTTGTTGGGCCGTCCTTGGCCTGGACGGTGACCTGAGTCTGGCTGACGCCGTGGGCGTTCGCGGATGCGGCGTGGTTGGCGTGGGACATCGCTAAAATCCTGTCATGTAAAGGTAAGCCAGGGCTTCCGGAAAAGGAGGGCCCTTCGAACAACGCGACAAGTTTAAGGCAGGTGAACCAGCGCCGCTTCGAGGCCGCTATCTTGGATCGGTAGGTGCGTCGGGCAGTTGCTCGGCACCACCGCCTGGGGCGCTAGAAAACGGGTCCGCTCGCACCCGGCGGAATGGATCTATTGCCGATGCGTTTCGTGATCGAAATACCCAATAGATGCGCGGGCATTTCTACGTAGCGGTAGGTCAAGTATGCGACCGGGATGGTCAGCGCGATGGACACGGCGATCGGCCACCATTGTGCATCGGTAAAGCTGGATAAGTGCGCGATAGAAAGAAGCAAAACAATGTGCGTCAGATAAAGGCTGTAGGAGATTTTGCCCAAGAAGGCGAGCGGTGCCCAGGACAAGTGTTGCGCCATCTTCGGTGACGCGATCGCCGTGCTAATAAAGCCCGAAGAAGCGGCCATGATCAACCAGTCATAGGTAAACTGTCTGGCGGCAACGGGAAGATGATCGGTAATATGACTGCCCGCGAAGAATATCAATAGCGATGCTATGAAGACGGTGGGCATACGAATGCCTTGCGTCAACCATTGATACCAGGATTCCCTGAATATCGCCAGGCATGCGCCCACACAGAAGCAGGCCAGATAATGAAACGTCATGGCATAGCTTCCTTCCCAACTAATTCGAGCGGCATCTTGTTCTCCGTGAGGAACAAGCGAGAAAGAAATAATAGACAAAATGCCAGCAAATGAAATCGAAAATATAGCTGACCTGGATTTTAGTATTGCGAAAATGAGCGGAAACACGATGGATGCGCGCATTTCGTAAATCAACGACCAGACTACGGGTGTGACGGTAGGATGAAACGCACCGATCAATACAAGGTGGTTAAGCCAATCGGCTTCGGTCAATGTCCCTGACCAGAGGCCATTCAGCCAGTCTCCCGCCCCGGGTACGGTGCCGTGGAATGTCAATGTCATGCACCCGGCGCCGATGACGATCACGACGATGTATGGCAAATAGATGCGGCATATTCGTCGGACAAGGTAGGATCCGTATCCCATCGATCTTTTACTGTTTGCCTGCATTGCCAATACGAAGCCACTGAGCACGAAGAAAAGTAAAACGGGAGGTCGGCCCAGCGCAAGGAAATGGAAGTGACTGCTTGCAATCCAGGACAGCGCGGTCAATGCGATGTAGTGACTGAAGACTACCATCAGTGCAGCGATGCCTCTGAGCGCATCCAGCTGCTCGAAACGGTGCCTTATAATGGGTTGATCGTGAGACATACGCTTCTCCTTGATATGATGATCAATCGGAGAAGTGTAATTTATTTCATATTTGTAAAAATAGATTGTAACTAAAAAATAACGAAGTGTTACGAATAAAATGTCATCTGTACGGTGTTGTAGAGTACAAACCAAAGAATTGACCCATGTTTTTCGCAGCGCTCCCAAACCTGATCATCCGCTGCTTTCAGGAGCACGTTACGCGAGCGGAAAGCACGCGGCGGCAAGTCCGCGAGACGGTCCGCGCGAAAAGCGCGGTAGCGTGAGATCGACGTTGCCATTTCACGCTACCCACGCTGCCCATGTTATCGCAGGTTATGCCACGTTATCCAGTTCGGAGACGCCGCTGTTGCGGTCGGCATAGGCTGCCTTGAACGCGGGGCGCAACTGCCAGCGCCGCCAGAACGCATCCAGATGCTCGAAACGCTCGTCGAGTGGCGTCGCGTTAATGGGAAATTTCGAAAAGGCGATCGCGGTCGCCATGGTGATGTCCGAAAAAGTAGGCGCATCGCCGCCGAGGATCCATTCACGTCCGTCTGCAAGGTGTTGATTGACCAGCGATGCATGCGCGAGTGCTTCCTTGCGGCAGTGCTCGCCCCACGCAAGATTGGTCGTCAGCTCGAGCTTTGGTCCGAGGCCGTTATGCATCACATGGAACATGGTGACGATCCGATAAAGGATGTGGACCCAGATGCGGTTATCCCACATGTTGTCGAGGCCTTGCTCGAGTGCGTCGGCACCCATGATCTTTCTGCCCGGATAGGCTTGATCGAGATAGCGAGCGATCGCGGCCGTTTCGGAAATGAACTGCCCATCGCCCAGCTGCAAGGTCGGTGTTTCGCCCCACGGATTCATTTTTAGATGGGGCCATTGCCGCTGCTCGCCGCCAGGCGTCATGTCGTAAATGCGCTCGTCGAACTGATCGGCGATGCCCTTTTCATGCATGAAAAGGCGCAGTCGCTGCGGATTCGGAAAGGCGGAAGGCGAGGTAAAGAGAGGAAGTTTGGTCGTCATGGCAGTCATTCCTTTAGAGGCAACAGGGAGGGGAGCGGTTTTAGTCAAGCGGCCCGCGGCGGTGATTGCTCAGGCCATGGACGTACTTTATTCGCTTGCTCTGAGATAATAAATGGGTTGAAAATCAATTCATTTATTACATTTAGGAACAGACGATGGCGACAGTCGACTCGGTCCAGTTAGGCAGCATCGAGCAATTTTGCAAGGCGGCGGAGTTCGGCAGTTTCACGATGGCGGCCGAGTTCTTCGGCGTGACACCCGCTGCCGTGAGCCGGTCGATCAGCAGGCTTGAGCAGCGGCTCGGCGTCCGCTTGTTTTCTCGGACGACGCGTAGCGTGAAGGTCACCAACGAGGGCGAGCTATTCTGGAAGGAGTGTCAAGTGGCGCTCGATCAGATTGCCGAGGCCGAGCGCGCGATCACCGGTGCGCAAACCGTTCCGAGCGGGTTGCTGCGTATCAGTGTGAGTGCCGCCTACGGGACCTATCGATTACTCCCGCTGATGCCTCGCTTCACTGACATGTATCCCCAAATCGACATCGAACTCAGTATCTCGGACAAAATCATCGATTTCGTCGAGGAGGGTTTCGATCTGGCGATACGGTTGGGCATTCAACGCGACTCGCGCCTGGTAGCGTACAAACTCGAAGATGTGCCGTTGGGCGTATTCGCATCACCGGATTATCTGTCTAAAAAAGGCTTGCCTCGATCACTGAATGACCTCGATACGCATGACTGCATTCAGTACATCTCACCCAATACGGGGCGTCCGCTGCCCTGGCTGTTTAGAGGCGACCATGGCGGCAAAGCAGAGGAAATCGATCTTCCGCTAAAGAGCCGGATGCGCGTACTCAATGACGCGCTGGGATGCGTCGCGTGGGTGAATGCGGGAGGGGGGCTCTATCAAACCTACCGTTTCGCTGCTGCGGATGCCGTCAAGCGAGGCGACTTGGTGGAAGTCCTTCAGGCTTTTGGCGGCCGCTCGCGACCATTTTCCATTTTGTACCCGCAGAACCGGCATCTGTCGGCGAGAGTACGTGCGTTTGTCGATTTTCTCCGCTCAGCAGTCGATGCCAAGCCGTAGAAAGTGGCGCGTTCAAACACGCAAAGGCAGTGCTGTCGCGAAATAGTCCGTGACGCGTCGCACGCGTGCAGGAACGAAGCGACGTTTTGGCCAAACAAGGCTGACTTCTCGGTCGTCATTCACGAATTCGTCGAGGACGGTGACGACATCCGGGTGGTTAAGTTCGTCGACGAGGGACGCCCGCTGGAACATGCCAATGCCGATGCCTGCGAGCACGGCCGCCCGAATCGTTTCCACGCTGTTGGATGAGAGATTGCCACTGACGGGCACGTTGATGCGGCCATTCGTATCCACAAAAGGCCAACTGCTCATATCGCTGTAAACCAGACAGTTATGCTTGACCAGATCGGCGGGGACCCGGGGGGTGCCGTGTCGATCGAAATAGCGCCGGGAGCCGGCGCATACCAGCGATGTGCGAGCGACACGCCTGACAACCGTGTCCGGGTCGATCACCGGACTGACTCTGATACCCAGATCGATCCTGTCGTCTACCATATCTCGTAAGTTATCCGAGAGAATGAGGTCCAGCCTAATTTCGGGATAGCGTGCCAGGAGTTCGGGGACGAGCGGAAGGATGTGAAGGCGGCCGAACGTAGAAGGCGCGGCAATTCTGACGAGACCCGCTGACGCCTTTGTACTGCTTGCGAGTTCGCTGTCGGCTTCATTCATTTCTTCGATAAGCGGCTTCGTTCGGTCGTAGTATTGTCGTCCCTGATCTGTCAGGGTGACGCTCCGCGTGCTGCGATTGAACAGCATCACGCCGAGACGCCTTTCCAATGCGTCGATCGCTTTGCTCATCGCAGACTGCGAGTCGCCGACTCGACGTGCCGCAGCAGAAAAGCCACCCGCTTCGACAACGGCGATGAAGGCGTTCAATTCATGAAATCTATCCATTGGCACTTCCTGAAGATGCGTCGCGCAACGCGGGTCGGGGGCCGCGATTCTGGCTCGATTGTCGTCGTGCCACATCCCTAGACGCTCACCTTATTAATTCTATACGGGAATAAGTCATATGGAAGAGGTGCGGATTATCACTTCCCGTGGCGCGAATTACCATGCTTCGGTAGGCACCGATCGGCCTCCAGGCCGGCGATGAACGTTCAAAGAGATAAAAACGAAGCGGACGCGCCCCAGCGATCTAACAGGATGCCAATCATGAATTTCGCAAAAAACGAACAAACGCCCACCCTTACCTCGTTGTATGGCCTGCCCGGAAAGAAAGTGGTGGTGGTCGGCGGCAAGACCGGCATAGGCCTCGGCATCGCGCGCGCCGCTCAGGCGGCCGGTGCGGCCGTGACGGTCGTCAGTCGACGCATTGCATCGGAGAAGCAACGTCCCGATCTTGCGGACTTCCAGCAAGTCAATCTGGATATAAACGATGAGGCCGCCGTGCGTGAGGCGTTCGATGGTATCGGCCCGCTGGATCATCTCGTGATTACCGCCGCGCCCGGTCTTGGATCATGGGGCGCATTCATGGATGCCGACATGCGCGGAGTGCGCAGTTACATCGAAGGCAAATTTCTTGGCAGCTGGGCCTGCGCGCGGTATGCGGCGCCTCACCTGACGAGCGGCGGTTCCATCACGTTCCTCACGGGCGGAACCGCAATGCGTCCAAAGCTCGGTTTTAGCGCGGTGACGTCCGCTTTTGCGGCGGTGGAAGCGCTGTCCGGATCGTTATCGCTCGAGTTGGCGCCCATCCGCGTGAATACGATCCGTCCCGGTTATATTGACACCGATATGTGGAACGTGATGTCCGACGCAGAGCGTGACGGATTAAGAGAAAAAGTCCGCAAGACTTTCCCGGCACGCCACGCCGGTACGCCCGCCGACATTGGACATGCTGCGTTATTTCTGATGACCAATCCCTATGTCACCGGCACCGTCATCGAGGTATCGGGCGGCGAAAACTTGGTGCCCAGCGTCTTTTGACCGACAGGGCGGCGCGCATTCGCGTTGCTCGACAGGCCGCCCAGCGCAAAGCTGCGAAATCGTTTGAACGCGCGCTCGTCGCCATCGACCTTCATACGAATCAACATACCCTCGTACGCATCAATCAGGAATGCCGCCGCGTCCCTGGCGTCGATGTCGGGGTCGATCTCGCCCTGATGTTGAGCCTGCGCGAGCAGCGTTTCCAGTTGCGTTTCCCAACGGGTGAAGACTGACGCGAGCCGCGCCCTGAATTCGGGCGTGCGCACGCGTGCGGTTTGACCCAGCACGCCAAACAAGCACCCGCCCAATGGCCTTTCCGCCAGATGAAGGCGTTCCACTTCGTCGAAATAATTCGTCAGCCGTTGCAGGGGACTTGCGACCGATGCGTCATTGAAGATGGCGTCCCGAACGGCGACGTAATGGGCCTCGTACGCTTCCAGCACCGCTCTCGCGAACGCCTCTTTGCTCTTGAAAAAATAATAGAACGAGCCTTTCGGGACGCCGGCCGCATCGAGAATGGCGTTTAGACCGATCCCGTCGTAGCCATTGACGATCATGGATTTCAGCCCCTCCGAAACGAGTTTCGTTCGGGTATCGTGATTTGCCTTGCTCATTGTCTGCCGACCTTTGCTGTCCTGATATCCGCGCCTCGGCCCCCTTTGTGGACGCCGATATGGTTGCATTAATTGCTAGTAGACCGGTTAACTATCAACAATACTACGATAACCCGATGCGAAAGGCAACGGCACGACGGCATCCGTACGTGTTGGCTTTTGTCGGCGATTCGAGCGCTGCGTAGGCGGCATCGCGTGACAACATAGACCGGTATTGAAAATGGCAAATTCCGCCGATCGGAAGTATTTAGGGATAGTGTTGGCGCTGGCGAGCTATGGGATGTACTCGTTCCATTACGCGACCATGAAGTGGCTCGGCGCCCATCATTCGCTTTGGCAGCTCGTCTTCATACGAAGCGTGGTGATGGTGGGCATCACACTCGCCGTGAGCAAGCGCGGCACGGTCGCCGCAACGATGGCTAGCCCGTACAAAGGGCCGACGTTGGTACGAGGGATTTTGCAGTTCCTCTCGATGGCCTGCTTTTTCATCGCCGCGCAAAAGATGTCGTTATCGGAGGTCACCACGCTTTATACGACGGCACCTTTGATCATCGTCGTCTTGTCGATGTTTTTACTGCGCGAATCGATACACGGGTTCCGCTGGATTGCATTGATTGTCGGTGTGGCGGGCACCATCATCGCCGCTCGTCCTGGCGGCGATGTCAGTGTATTTCCCGCGCTTGTTGCGCTCGCATCGGGATTGTTCTGGGCACTCACCGTCGTTTTTACCAGGAAAAGCGGTGCGCGCGAGCGTTCCTCGGTTCAGTTGCTCCTCAACGGCCTCGTGTTTACGGTGCTAAGTGGCATCTTAATGACGTGGAGCACGCCTGCGACGCTGACAGAGTGGATGTGGATGATAGGGCAGGGGGCGCAGGTTTATCTGGCACTGTACTTCTTCTTTGAGGCATGTCGGTATGCCCCTGCCTCTCTGGTCGGGCCGCTCGAGTATTCCAGCGTCGTGTGGTCCTGCCTCTTCGGCTACATGATGTTTTCCAACATACCGACGCCGCAGGTCCTCCTGGGCGCCGTGCTGGTTTCCGCCAGCGGCATCGTGCTGGCCGGCAGTGCGCGCCCACGGCAGAAGCAGCGTGTGGCTTGACGCCGTCGGAGGCGCGATCGGCCGGAAAGGCGTCACTCGGCTCGCGTCTGGCCCAGGTGCGCCGCAAGGTAGTCAATCAACGCACGCACTTTCGGCGGCAAAAACCGGTTCGGGGGGTAGAGCAGCCAGACGGGCCCCCCATATGCCCGCGCTTCGAACACCCAGTCGTCTAGAACCCGAACCAGGTCGCCGCGTCGTAACGCCTCGGTAGCGGCAAAATCCGGCAGGCAGGCGATGCCCCAGTTCTGTTGAGCGGCCTCCATACGGGCACCCGCATGATTCGCGATATAGCGCCCCTTGACTGCAACCTCTACCGCTCGCGCATCCGTGCCGCGTCGGAATTGCCACCGGTTGTCGTCGACCGTCTCTCCAAGATGAAGGCAGTCGTGCTCGGCAAGATCCTGCGGCACGCTCGGCATGCCCTTCGCGTTCAGATAGTCGGGCGACGCACATAGCACCCAGCTTACTGTGCCCAGTTGCCGCCCTGCAAGGCCCGGCGGCGGAGAGCGAGTAGGGCGAATCACGATGTCTACGGCGTCACGCAACGGATCGACTTCGTGATCGACGAACACCAATTGCACGTCCACATCCGGCCAAGCGCGAAGAAACGCCGGCATCATTGGATGGATAACGGTTTTCGCGAACGCGGTGGGTGCCGCAATGCTGACTTTTCCGCGCGGTGCGCCTGCGAACAATCCCGCCACATCGACGGCACCTGACGCCGCATCGACCATGTCGCGGCAATGCCGGTATACCTGCGCCCCGGAATCGGTGATGCGTACGCTTCGGGTCGAGCGTTCCAGCAGGCGCATACCGAGCGCATTTTCCAGACGTTTGATTTGCCTGCTGACCGTGGACGGCGTACTGCCCATCTCCCTGGCAGCCAGCGAAAAATTACCTGCATCGACGACGCGCGCGAAGGTCGCCATATCCGGTAAAAGTGCGAAGAGCTGGTTAGGATCCATCGGGGCCGTTTTCAAGTGAAAGCATTTGTGCAAATTCGACATAAAAGATGTTCTCGTCTACCGGATTATCTTTCTGAATGCAACGCGACACAATGCGAAACACGTTTTTATAGAGATCCGTCATGCCGAAAGCGAAGCGTTTGCTCTGGTTATCCGACCTGATGCTGTTACTGGTGGCCGTGGTCTGGGGTAGCAGCTACGGAATCGTCAAAATCGCGCTCGCGTATTACCCCGTCCTTGGGCTGATTGCGTTGCGTTTTGCGTTGAGTTTCGTGTTGCTGTCGCCCTCGCTGCGGAAGTTGCGAGATGTCAACGCTGCCACGCTCCGGGGCATGATCGGCGCCGGTGGGTTGCTCCTCGCGATTTTTTTGGCGGAAACGTTCGGGATACTGCTGACACGTGCTTCTCATGCGGCGTTTCTCGTCAGTCTATGCGTGGCTTTTACGCCGCTGGTCGAATGGGGTCTGTTGAGAAGAAAGCCGTTGCAGGCCGAGTGGCTGGCAGTCGGTCTGTCGTTGCTGGGTGCGTGGTTGCTGAACGGGGGCGCGATCGTTCCGAACGCCGGCGACGCGTTGATATTACTGGCGGCGTTCCTGCGCGCGCTGAATGTGTGCGTGACGAAGCGCGTGATGCGGGACCCAGCAGCCGATCCGCTTTGTATGACGGCAGTGCAAGCCGGCACGGTCGCAATCGGTAGTGGCTTGGCTGCGCTGATTGTCGTGCCCCGACAGTGGCATGTGTTTCCGGCGCTTTTCGGGCATGGTGCATTGTGGGCATGCGTGCTCTATCTGGTGCTCGCATGTACGCTGTTCGCGTTCTTCGCACAAAACTATGCGGTCAAGCGCAGCAGTCCGACGCGTGTTGCGTTGCTGATGGGGAGCGAGCCTGCGTTTGGTGCGCTGTTCGCGTGCGCATGGCTGGGGGAACAACTGTCAGTCGCCGCCTGGGTCGGCGGTGGCCTGATTGTCGTGGCTTCTCTACTAGCAACGGTGCGATGGGGACGCAGCAAGACGACGAGCGTCGCGATGCAGGCAAGGATGCCGCGCGATGCCTGACCCGTCGGTCTAACGGTTCGATGCGGATGCGGTTGCGGCGGGGTCAGGGGCATGCCAGTCCGCATCTAACCCCGTCGCGGTGTGGATAGTGTGGCTAGAAGCTTTTGCTGTCAGAAGCTTTCCCAATCGTCTTTGCCTGGCGAGACCGCAACGGCCGGCCGCGGGGCAGCCGTCACTGCAGCCACAGGCGTACGCATCGGCGCATTAGCAGGTCTGGCGGCAGGCTTCTTCAGCGGGGTTGCGAAGGACGGCCGTGAGCCGGGGCGCTTGAGAGCCGCCGCGGACGGATGAGCCATCGATGCCTTGGCATCCTTCAGGGTGTGAATGGTCGGCTCGACCGGACTGACCGCTTCTGCATGTTTGCCGACGAACATGCCAGAGCCGACCAACGCGCCGTCATCGCCGCCCAGCGAAAACTGTCCCACCGCATCCCGGAGCAGCACAACCTGGTCGTCGAGGGATTGTGCCGCAGCGGAGGCTTGCTCGACCAGCGCCGCATTTTGCTGCGTGACTTCATCCATCTGGGTGACGGCTTGATCCACCTGCTCGATTCCTCGACGCTGTTCGTCTGATGCCGATGCAATCTCCCCGACGATATCCGTGACGCGACGGATTGCTTGCGTCACCTCTCCCATCACGCTATCCACTTCGCTCGCCTGCTGGTTACCCGCTGCGATGGTGGAAACCGATGCTGCGATCAGGTCTTTGATTTCCTTCGCCGCCACTGACGAGCGCTGTGCGAGCGTGCGGACCTCTCCGGCGACCACGGCGAAACCACGTCCATGCTCGCCAGCCCGTGCGGCTTCCACGGCCGCATTCAATGCCAGAATGTTCGTCTGGAATGCGATGCCTTCGATCAACGTCGTGATGTCGCCGATTCGACCAGAACTGGTCGAAATGTCGTCCATCGTCGCGCTCATCCGGCTGACTATTTCCGTGCCGCGTCCAACGACCTCACTGGCGTTGCTCGCCAGTACATTGGCTTGTTTCGCATTGTCTGCATTCTGACGCACCGTGACCGTCAACTCGGTCATACTAGCTGCGCTTTGCGCGAGGGACGCTGCTTGTTCTTCGGTACGCGCCGACAAATCCAAATTGCCCGACGCGATTTCACGGGTGGAGACGCCCACCGTTTCTGTTGATGAACGCACGCCATTGAGTACTTCTGCGACGCGAGATATCAAGTGATTGAACGCCTGCGCCGCAAGCCCCACCTCATCGAGTCGCGCCACTTTCGCTTGGCGGGTGAGGTCGAGCGAGCCACTGGTGTATTCCAGCGACGCGCGAATGTCGAGCAGGCTGGTGCGGACATAGCGCAACGTCATCACTGACAAACCGCCCGCAATTGCCAGGGCTGCAATGATCAAGCCCCACAGCACTCCATTTGCGGCACGATAGCTGGCCTTGTTCTCGGAGGACAGTACATCGCCTAAATGCCCGTTGTAATCGATTTGCGCGTTCAGGCCTTCCGATAACGCAAGGGTGCTACGCCGCAATGTGCCGCTCGGGGAGACGGCGTGGTCAAAAGCAGCCGCATTGCCATCAATTTTTGCTGCGGCGTACAGCGCGGCGATACTGTCGGCAAAGGCCTTGGCTGCTTGCTCATTGCTCAGCGTCATCTGCCGATCTTTGTCGTCGGAGATATCGTTCTTTTCGTAATGCTGCAAGCTGTCGTTCAGCTTAGCCAGCTCCGCTTGCACGTTTGACTGCAGACTATCGTGCAATGCCGGATCTTGTGTCAGCAACGACCGTAGCAGATCGACGCGTGCATCGGTTTGCTCACCGATTACCTTGTCCAGATCTTCTACGCTGGGTAACGTATTCGTTATGACATAACTGAAACGCTCGTTTGATTGCGAGAGCACATTCAAACCATAGCTGCCGACGGCTATCAAGGCGATTGCAAAAATCAATAATGCCGCGGAGATGCGCTGAGTGATAGTCATGCTAATTGTCCGAAAGGAATCTACGTGTTGCCACCTTCAGGTTATCGTCCTCGCGGGGGAAAACTGAATAGTAAATATGGTGCGAACCTAAAAATCTAGATTACGCTTCATTTCGATTGGGACCCGGGGTGTGCATCGCGCAAGAACTGAAGAATGGCGCGAGCCTGCCGTTATGCCGAAGACAGCCGGAATGATTTGCTATCCGAATGACACAAGCACCGCAGCAGAAGGTTCCGATGGACTGTCAACGTGAAAGAGAGGGTGCGGTGCGTCCGCATGACCTGTTCGCCGACCGCCTGATGCTGGCCGTTGTGTGGGGGCTCTGCACCATGTGTATAGCGCTGTCAGGGGTAAATTTTACCTGGTCTACCGCGCTGCTTGCAGGTCTATCGCTCGCGCTCATTCCCAACCTTGTCTGGTTTATCGCGCGCGGCACCTTGCTGTCGCGCGCGACGTTCGCTGCGGCGGGCATGGGCTTGGTGACGCTCCTGATTCACCAGGTTCACGGCATGATCGAGTTGCACTTCGGCGTGTTCGTGCTCTTGGCGAGTCTGCTGGTATACCGTGATTGGCGCGTCATCGCCGTGGGCGCGACAGTGATTGCGGTCCTGCACTCACTGTTCGACTATCTGCAGATCGCGGGGACCGGGGTCTACTGTTTTGTCCGACCGGGCGTGGGCATTGTTTTGATTCACGCCGGTTACGTCGTCGTCGAGTCTTTGGTGCTCGGTTATCTGGCGGTTGTGCCGCGGCGTCAGGTCGTGCAGGCTGAGGAGTTGGATTGGCTCGTGACGCGCATGCGCGGCGCTGACGGTGCGGTCGATCTCAGTCAGCCGCCGCATCCAGTACAAAGCGCGGCTGGCA
>CAWUJR010000032.1:0-16557 GCA_963922375.1 uncultured Robbsia sp. | reverse complement strand
CCCAAGGCTTGTCAGTCGATCCATTGCTTCCCCCCCTTCGATAGCAGTATTATCGACTGACGATACCAATCTCGGAATTATCAAACACGAAGCTGCAATTTATCATCCCTTCACGGCGAATGAAGAAGGGGTACAGACATGATGATTGAATCGAATGGCACGCGGATTCACGTTGCGCAAAGCGGGCAGGGTCCGCTGACGCTGGTGTTCCTCCACTATTACGGTGGCGCGTCGCGCTCATGGGACGGCGTCGCAAGCGTTTTATCCGACCAGTATCGCATCGTCGCCACCGACCATCGCGGCTGGGGCGCCTCCGAAGCACCGGAGGAAGGCTATCGGATTGCCGATCTCGCCGCCGATGCAGAGGGTGTCATTGAGGCATTGGGCTTGCAGCGCTACGTGCTGGTCGGGCATTCGATGGGTGGTAAGGTGGCGCAACTGATTGCGTCGCGTCGTCCGCGTGGAATGGAGGGTTTAGTGCTCGTCGCGCCTTCGCCACCGTCGCCGACGTTGCTGCCAGACGAGCAACGGGCGATGTTAGCTGGCGCCTACCGGTCGCGCGAATCAGTCGAATTCGTGATCGATCATGTGTTGACCGCAAAGCCGCTCGACGCGGCTCGCCGTGAGAAAATCATTGAAGACAGTCTGAAGGGCGCGCCTCAAGCCAAGGCGGCCTGGCCAAATGTGGCCATGCGCGAAGACATCACGAGCGCAGCGGCATTAATCGATACGCCCACCATCGTCATCTCCGGCGAGCTCGACAAGGTGGATCCCGTTGCCACCTTACAAGCCGAAGTCCTGCCCCGGATTCCACATGCTGCGTTACACGTTCTTCCCGGCACGGGCCACTTGTCGCCGCTCGAAGCGCCCGTCGAGTTGGCGCACATCATTGCGCAATTCGTCGGTGAGGTAGCGGCCCTATCCGCGACCCGCCGCTCATCCGAAACGGTCCCCCTTGTAACCGACGCGCTACCTGATGCTGCGTTGGACAATCGACAAAGAAGAACATCATGAAAGCGCCCCTTATCGTTACCGTTCCCATTCTTCCGCTCGGGATGGTGCATTGTCACGCGGTGATCGGCGAAACCGGGTGCATCCTGGTAGATACCGGGACGCCGGGCTCCGAGGCGAAAATTGAGCGTGTTTTGAAGCAGCATGGACGCGAGTTGAGCGACGTCTCGTTAATCACCGTGACACATGCGCATACTGATCATGCCGGATCCGCAGCGCGGTTACGCGAGCTCACCGGCGCGCCGATACTGGCGCATGCCGCTGACTTGGATTACTACGAGCGTCGAAAAGCGATGACCTATTGCGTCGCACATTGGTGGGGACCTTTTTTCTTGCGTTCAGGTTTGCCAGGGGAGCCGTACTTGCCGTTCACGCCCGATATCCTGCTGCGAGACGATGCACGCTTCGATCTTCAGCGTTATGGCATCGACGGCTTCGCCACACATACGCCCGGGCACACCGCAGGGTCCCTCTCGGTTGCGCTGAGCAGCGGCGACGCCTTGGTCGGTGATCTGGTCGCCTCCGGTGCCTTCCTTGGAGGCGTGATACGCACTACCCATGCCATGCGCCCGCCCTTCGAGGAGGATCCACAGGCGGTCAGTGCAGCATTGTTGCGCATAATCGATGCTGGCGCGCTGCGCTTTCACATGGGGCACGGTGGACCGCTGGCTGCAAAAGAAGTTCGGCGGCACGCCGTTTCACTGCAAAACATGACACCCGGACGCCGATACGGTATGCGGACGATTGGGTGCGAGTGCGCCGTGATAAGCTCGTCCGCCGACAAGGGCGTCAGTCGCGACCTTTCATAAGGCATTTATAAATATCGAGATGCCGGTTTGGACTGGAAGACCTGAGGAAATCAGAGCGGCTCTTCTTCTTCCATGGCGGCCCAACCCGGGAGCTTCTGTTGCGATGGGAATGCCACGACTTCTTTCTGATCGAGTGCAGAAAGCGACGTGTCGACCAAGTCTTCCGCAGACATCATTGCACCTGCCGGCACCAGACTCACATCGGTCCCGGAGCGTGCCCAAGCCTCCGTCATCACGGCGCCGGGAAGAACGATTTGAACCTGTATCCCATGGGGCGAGAGTTGCGCTGCGATATTGCGTGTGAAGTTCAGCGCGAAGGCCTTGCTGCCGCCATAGACCTCGTTAGCAATGTCGGGCATCAATGTGACGGCGGAACCCATATTGACCAGGATGCCCGATTGGCGCTTCATGAATCCTTTCGCCGCAGCATTCGATAATGCGTGCAACGCAACGATGTTGAGCGCAATCATCTTTTCCAGTTCATTGGCACTGAATTCCGCAAATGGCTTGTTTCTCGACGCACCTGCATTGTTCACGAGCATTGAGATGTCGGAATCATTTTGCAGGATGTCTTCTAATTTCGAGAGGTGTTTTCTTTGAGTCAGATCCGCGACGATAACTTCGACACGACGAGCAGTTTCGTCGATCAGTCGCTAGCTCGATCCCGCTCGTGCGATTGCCATCCGGGATATTGCCAATATACGCTTCATGATAGCTGTCTTACAATTTTTTATAAATAGAACGTACCTTTATCATCTCAGGCGCAGCTGTCATTTATCAAGCGGTTGTCAAAATATGAAGATAACAAAATTTGGCGTGCGAAGTGTTGGTGGTGACCGAGAGGCGGAGGCGAGCCGGGGAGGCGTCAGGGACACCTCGGGACCGAAGGTTTCTTCGCTCGAAGAGGGCCCTCTCGCTGGATTGCGGGCGCTTCAACATAGACGATCTCCTGGCTTCGGAGCGTGGGGTTTGGACCGTTTCGGCATCACCGACGACACGATTCACGGTTCATCGTCTGTGGTTGCCGGCTCGGACGATCACGGTTCTCTTCGCAGCCGTATCGACGCTCCGGCAGTGCAGGAGCAAGCGACCGAACCCCGTCGCGCCGACGTCGGAGCCCCACGACGCTCGACTACAGTACCGGATCCCGGCTTCCGTCTGCCTCGCAGAAAATGGCCCCTTGGCCAACCGTTTAAACGAAGCAAACCCGGTCCCACCGCAAACGAGGCCAACACCAGCATTCGTCCTTTCGCGTCTGCCGCCTGGGCGGGGAATGTTTCTCTTGTTAAAACGAATCCACTCAGTCCTCCTACCGCTTCCACTGACTTTGCGATAGCGGCGTATTCGTTCGGGGGATTGCATGAGCTGGTTGGTGGCCTTTTCAATTTCCACGCGCTTGCGGCCTCTCTGAGGAAGCGAGATCGATACGGACTACAAGTGGATGCCATGTTGAAAGCAGATGTGGCGGCCTTCACCGGGTCGTCGCGTGAAAATGACGGGAGTGGTGTCCGCTCAAGCGACGCTCGCCATCTCGAAACCTTGATGTTGAAGCGAGAGAACGAGAAGGGAGCGGCGGATGCCGATGGTCGCTATGTTTTACGCGGTAAATTCATCTATGACATGGACAAGGTAGAGACGCTTGCCGCAATGGATGATCTGGGGCAACCGGAGCATATGAAAAACGCGATCGCGCATGCGCGAAACGTCTTCTTGATGGTTCATATCCGCGACGAAGTTGCGGCGAAGCGAGCGAAGCGTGCGCTCTATGACGGCGTAAGGAATGTTATTGGCATCGCCGGTGCGTCGGTGCTTGCGACGGGGACGCATGGCGCAGCAGTACCAGCCGCACTTGCTGCAAAGCAGGCTGGCTATAGCCTGCTGGCAGGTAGCGCGCTGGATCCGGCAAAAATGGTGCGGGGCTACAAGCAAAGATATCGGGATGAAAAGGCAAAGCAAATCGAAGACGGAACGCTTGCGCTCCTTGCGCCCTATACGACGCATTTCGGCTTACATCCTGGCATCTTTGAAACCGCCGCGACGGAAAGCGCTGACGCCGAGCGCTGCAGACAACTAATAAAGGCCTATCAGGCTGTTCTCGATACGGAAAATGGCTCCAGCACCGACGCAAAGCGATGGGTCGCCCAGACTGCAGCCGGGACACTTGCCGTGACGGAATCGGAAGCGACACGCCGCGCCGACAAAATGCGATTTGGACGATTCGGGCTCAAAGGGGGGATGTTTAATCAACAAAAGAACTCGGGTGCGAAGCGAGACCGTACCGATCTTGCGGCAAAACACGTTGCGCGGATTGCGGACTATCACCTTGGCGAGTTTTGCGCGGACGTGGCCGCTCTCGATAAAATGATATCGAGTGCGGCCGAGCCGGACAACACAGTTTCGTTTCGCAAGAAGGTGGCATTGCAGCGCGAGACGATTAAACGGGATGAACATCTGAGACCCGTTTATGATCTGCTACGCGATATCGGGTTCGGGCGTACTGAGGCAACCATCACCCTATCCACTGCGTTGAACCGTCACTGGTCGGCGTCGCAGAACGTACCGTCCGGTTTGCTCCCTCTATCCATACGACGAGACGTGCTGGAGTCCGGAGGCCATTTTACGCGCGATGGCGTGTCAGGAATTGGCGATCAGATCAAGAATCAACGTTGAGCAGTGTGGGGCGCTCGTCTCGACGACATCTTATTACGTAAGGGCGTCAGTCGGGCCCTGAACCGCATCGCTGTACCGTTGCTCTCTGCCACGATCGACCACGTTCGCGTCTTGCGTCGTCGCAAAAAACGGGCTTAAAATAGCACATCTGCGCAACTGGCGAGAAGAAGATGGGGCCCCATCGGGAAGCGTAGATGCTCGAACGCCGTTCGCCTGGGCATCTTGATTTGTCTTTTCAGGCTGCCCACTATGATCGCCAGAATCTCTGTTCTTCCCGCGTGGCTCGCACGCTGTCAATTACTTGTCTTATCGCCTTTGCTTCGCCTTATCGGGTATCTGAGCATTTTCCGCTCGGTATTATCCGTGCAAGGGGAAAACGCATGAGCCTACTTCTCGATGGTAAGACCGTAGCGGCGTCGTTCGATCGCGCCTTGTCCGATCGCGTTGCAACGCTCAAGGCGCGAAATGGGGGGCGGACGCCTATTCTAGCGACGATCCTGGTCGGCGATGATGCCTCTTCGGCAACCTATGTGCGGATGAAGGGCAACGCATGTCGGCGAGTCGGTATGGGCTCGATCGTGATCAAACTGACCGGTAGCGCGACGACTGGCGACATCCTGTCTGAGATCGACAGGCTCAATGCCGATGTCACTGTGCACGGTATTCTCCTGCAGCACCCGGTACCTTCGCATGTAGACGAGCGTCGATGCTTTGACCAAATATCGGTTCTTAAGGATGTAGATGGCGTCACTAGTCATGGCTTTGGCTTGATGGCGCTGGGCGAGCCGGCGTTTGGACCCGCAACGCCTCGCGGAATCATGCGTTTGCTGGCTCACTACAATGTCGACGTTGCCGGCAAGCGCGCGGTCGTGGTGGGGCGGAGTGCCATCCTTGGAAAGCCGATGGCTCTCATGTTGTCGAACGCAAATGCGACGGTTACGCTGTGCCACTCGAAAACGCAAGATATCGAGATGGAGATCCGACGAGCGCAGATCGTTGTCGGTGCGGTGGACAAGGAGAGGTTCGTTCGTCGCGAGTGGATCAGTGATGGCGCGGTCGTCATCGATGCGGGCTATCATCCTGCCCGGATCGGCGATATCGACCTGGAAGGGCTAATGGGGCGTTGCGCCGCGATGACGCCCGTTCCTGGAGGGGTAGGACCGATGACAATATCGACACTTATCGAGCAGACTGTCTGTGCCGCCGAGCGCGCGGGCGCGATTTTCTAGGGGCTGCAGAATCCTCTGCACTCAGGCAAGATTTGAAGAGGCTGCATGTACTGCGGATCGCTAGCATAGGACTTGTTTCGCTTGTCATTGCTGGCGAGCCGGTAATTCGCTAGGCGTTATCTAAAGAGGCAATAGGTGATCGACGACACTGCTGTTATTCATCCCACTGCCATCATCGAAGAAGGTGCGGTGATCGGTTCTGGTGTTCGGGTGGGAGCATATTGCTGTGTGGAACGGGATGTCGAAATTGGTGCCGGGACCGTCCTCAGATCGCATGTTGTCGTGAGTGGCCATACCCGTATCGGTCGCGACAACGTTATCTATCCGTTCGCGACCATCGGCGAAGATAATCAAGTTCTCAAATATGCGGGAGAGACAACCTTCGTTGAGGTGGAGGACCGCAACCGAATCCGCGAAAGCGTCACGATTCATCGCGGGACAGTTCAAGGCGGCGGGGCGACAAAGGTCGGGAATGACAACCTGTTGATGGTCAATGCACACGTTGCTCACGACTGCATGGTTGGAAGTCATTGCATACTCGCAAATAACGCGACGCTGGCCGGTCATGTCACGTTGCATGATTACGTCATCATCGGTGGCATGAGCGCGGTTCACCAGTTCTGCGCAATAACTCACCCGGACGTGATGCCTTTCTACCAATTCCTCTCTACGACCACGCGCGGTTTAATCCGTTGATTTCTGCGGGAGAGCCACGCAGGGCTTCTATCGTCGCTTCGAAAGCGCGAACACCCGTGACCGTTTAGACAGAACTTCTGACTTTCGGTCTGTTTCTCCCTTGCGGCTAGCGCAACGGAGAAACCGCTATCACACGCCTTCGACCAGAACGGCTCGATAAGCAGCACCTTTGAAGCGATGTTGCGCAACGGCTTGATAGGCGGGGCTGTCGTACCAAGCACGCGCCGCTGCGGTATCTGCGAATTCGACGATGACGACGCCCTCCGGTGCAGTGCCTTCCAGGACCTGCTGCGGGCCATACGCGGCAAGTACCTTTGCCGAATGTCCAGCGAACGTTTCCGCAACCTTTTCCTGGTAGGCGTCCAGTTCTTTTTGGTCGATGGTATTTTCTTTCGTGAAAACGATGTAAGTGGCCATGATGATTTCCTTAAACAACGGGTAATGCTTAAGAGAGCCTCGCAATCCGTTCGATAGCGCGCGAGTGCAGACGCTATACGACCGAAGGGCGAGGATGGAGCGCGCCTGCTCGACGGTGCTACTTCGTTTCGGCTGACGACCGTGGTTGGCTATCGGTCGAAAACGACAATACGGTTTCCTGCCGGAAAGTTTGTCCCGGCTTCAACAACGTGCTGGGGAAGGTCGGATGATTCGGCGAATCCGGGAAATGCTCGGCTTCCAGCGCGAATGCGTCGCCCTGACGATATGTCTTGCCGCTCGAACCCACGACACTGCCGTCGAGTCCGTTCGATGTGTAGAACTGTAGGCCGGGTTGGGTCGTCGACAATGTCAACACACGGCCGCTGCGGGGATCCATCACACGTGCAGCGAATCCGGGTGTGTCCTGACCGCCATTGTCCAGCACCCAGTTTTGATCGTAGCCGTGGGCCCAGACCAGTTGTTGGAAGCCGTCACGTAAATGCGCGCCGATCGGCGTTGGCTGACGCAGATCCATCGGGGTTCCGGTAACGGGCGCCAGTTCGCCTGTCGGAATCGAGGTTGAATCGGTAGGCGTGTAGCGCTGCGCAGCGATCTGGATGCGCTGATCCGCGACACTGCCGCTGCCTTCGCCGGAGAGGTTGAAATATGTGTGATTCGTTAAATTCAGTACGGTGTCTTTGTCGGTGGTCGCGCGATATTGAATATGCAAGGCATCGTGATTGTCGAGAATGTACCGCACGTGGGTCGTCAGTGTGCCGGGAAAGCCATTCTCGCCATCCGGACTGGTATAGGTCAGCTCCGCCCCCACGCCGTCTTCGACATCGATAGGCGCAACCCGCCAGACCTTCGTATCGAAGCCGTTCGGGCCGCCATGAAGCGTGTTCGGCGCGTTGTTGATCGGCAACTGATAGGTCTGCCCATCCACGTCGAATGTGCCGCGGGCGATGCGATTCGCGTAGCGGCCGATCAATGCCGAGAAATGGATATTGCCGTTGTATTTCTCATACTCCGCGAGCGACGAAAAGCCGAGGATCACGTTCGCCGGATGTCCATCGCGATCGGGCGTGACAATGTCTGTGAGGATGCCGCCATAACTGATGAATTTGACGACCATGCCATTCGCATTGCGTAGCGTGTATTGACTGACAGCTTGACCCGACTGCGTCGTCCCGTACGGCTTTTGCGTTATCGAGTCGCTTGTCACGGTATCTGGGGCCATCGCCGTCGCAGCCATCGCAGACGTGCTGGCAAGTGCACCGATCGCCCCCAGTGCGCTGATCGTTCCAACCACTCCTACCGTGCCGATGCTGGCGAGCAGCTTGGTCACCGCGCTCAAGCGTGCGGGCGCGGTCGGTGCAGCAGGCGCGCGCGTGACTGTAGGCGCCCGCAAAGCGGCTTGGAAAGGTAAACATAAGCGAGGATGCATCGAACGTTTCGGGGACGACGGCGATGCCGGCCGTGTGGTGAGAGAAGAAGCACTGGACGAGACAAAGCTTGTCGCAAGTGACGTAGAAGAATGCAGACGAGGCATGAAGACCCTTTCAAAGACGAGATCAGATGGATCCATGATAGACGAGTTGAGCAAATGCTTACTGCGAACCGTTTATCGGCGTAGCGCAACGGGCATGCGACATCCTGTCGCAATCCGATTCGTGCTGTAGGATAGAAAGACCCGATTGATCCGCATGATGAGTACTCTCTTTGAGGAAACAAATGGATCCCGTTGCCAAAGACTCCTCCGGCGACCCGCATGCACCCGCTAAGCCGGTCGCACCGACGGTCGAAACCGCACAATCGGCCTCGGCTGATGCCATCGCAAAGGCGCCACCTTGTACGCTTGTCATCTTCGGTGCGCACGGCGACTTGACGAAGCGCCTGCTGACGCCCGCGCTTTACAACTTGATCGGGTCCGAATCGCTGGACGATGCGTTTCGCGTGATCGGCGTTGATCGTGTAGAAGGTAGCGATGAGTCGTGGCGCGACGAACTGAATGCGTCGATGCAGGATTTCACTAAAGACCCTGACGCCGAGTTTTATACGCCGACAATCAACGATGCGTGGTGGGGCGACCTCGCATCTAAGATCAGCTACTTTCAAGCGGACTTTACCGACCTCGATGCGATGAGAGCATTGAAGGAAAAGATCAGTGGCAATGCGGTGTTCTACCTTGCGGTAGCATCGCGATTTTTCGCGACCGTGGTCGAAAATCTGGGAAAGGTGGGGCTGACCAAAGAGGCCGATGATGCATTCCGGCGTGTCGTCATTGAGAAACCTTTTGGTTCCGATCTGGACAGTGCCCGGGCGTTGAACATACGCATCTTGAATGTACTCGACGAGCATCAGGTTTATCGCATCGATCATTTCCTCGGTAAGGAAACGGTGCAGAACATTCTCGCGATGCGATTTGGAAATGGTATGTTCGAGCCGCTGTGGCGGCGGCAGTACATCGACCATGTGCAGATCACGGCCGCGGAAACCGTTGGGGTAGAGGGGCGCGGGGCTTTCTACGAGCCCACCGGGGCATTGCGTGACATGATTCCCAACCACTTGTTTCAGTTGCTGGCAATGGTTGCAATGGAACCGCCTAACTCTTTCTCCGCCGAAGCGGTGCGCAACGCAAAAGAGCAGCTGTTTGAGGCAATCCGTCCAATGACGCCGGTGGATGCTGTGCGCGGCCAATACACCGCAGGTGCCATCGATGGGCACGACATCAATGCATATCGCGATAGCCCAGGTGTCGCGAAAGATAGCAAAACGGAGACCTTTGTTGCTTTGAAGCTGGAAATCGACAATTGGCGATGGTCAGGCGTGCCGTTTTACATGCGCACAGGAAAATCGATGACGGGCCGCCGCACCGAGGTCGTCGTGCGTTTCCGAACCGCGCCTTACGCGATGTTCCAGGACACCCCGGTCGACGAGTTGACGCCAAACGATCTCGTGTTGAACATTCAGCCAACGCAAGGCTTGACGCTGAACATCAGTGCAAAAGTTCCTGGGCAGAAGATGCAGCTCGCGGGCGTGGAAATGAAGTTCCGCTACGAAGACGCTTTCCAATTGACGCCGAATGTCGGGTACGAGACGCTGCTGTACGACTGCCTGTGTGGCGACGCGACTTTGTTTCAACGCGCGGACAACATCGAAGCCGCCTGGCGCGTCGTCGATCCTGCGCAGAAGGCATGGGCGGCGGACGCTGCCGGTCCGGAAGAATATGCAGCAGGCTCCGACGGACCGAAAGGGGCGCACGCGCTGCTCGAACGCGACGGCCGCGCTTGGCGCTCGCTGGCCAAGCAAAAGTAATTACTTGCCCCAGCGCAGTACCATTGGATCGAGTTTGCGCGCGACCTTTAACAAGCCCTCGCGCGTGGCTGGATGCATCGGCGCGAAAGGATGGCGTGTGGCCTCAGAGCCGATCACGCCGCCTTCTTTCATCAATGCCTTGCAAGCGCTTAAGCCGCATTGACGGTTTTCATAGTTGATGAGCGGCAGCCATTGCTGGTACAGCTCAGCTGCCAGATCGGTGTTTCCGGCAAAGTGCGCATCCACAATTTTTCGAATCCCGTCCGGATAAGCGCCGCCGGTCATCGCACCGGTAGCACCGGCATCCATATCCGGTATCAGTGTGATCGCTTCTTCGCCGTCCCAGGGACCGACGATCGCGTCGCCGCCCAGCGCAATGAGTTCACGCAACTTCGACGCAGCCTGCGCGGTCTCAATCTTGAAATAGGAGACATTGGCAACGTCTTTTGCCAGTTTTGCCAAAAAAGTGGCCGACAATGGCGTTCCGGCCACCGGTGCGTCCTGGATCATGATGGGAATATCGACCGCGTCTGAAACTTGCTCGAAAAATTCATAGATGCCGCGCTCGGCGACGCGAATGGTTGCGCCGTGATACGGCGGCATGATCATCACCATGGCTGCGCCCGCTTGTTGCGCCGCGCGACTGCGCGCCGCGCAGACTGCGGTGCTGAAATGCGTCGTCGTGACGATCACCGGTACGCGACCAGCGACATGTTCGAGCACGGCATCTTGTACCTGAGTGCGTTCGTCATCGGTCAGCGCGAATTGTTCTGAAAAATTGGCTAGGATGCACAAACCGTTCGAGCCGGCGTCGATCATGAAATCGATTGCGCGGCGTTGACCGTCGAGGTCAAGGCGACCATCGTCGTGGAATACTGTCGGCGCGACCGGAAAAACGCCACGATATGATGGCTTGCCGCCATTTGCGGAGGCGGGTGGGGTGGCCGATCGGGCGGAAGTCAGTGAATGCATTTTCTTTGTCTCCATTTTTTCGTATTCGCCACTATAGGATCGGGTCTGCCCCGCTGTATAGTGAAAACTTTCCATCATCCGATCGCTTTTGCGACTCGCCGGTCTTCGTTTTTATCGACTCTCGTGCGATGATCCGCATCGGATGTTTTCCCTACCGATCTTTCGCCCCATGAAATCCACACTCGATGTCCTGATGAGCCGGCTTCGCATGAAGCAATTGCAGCTGCTGATGGCATTGGACGATCACAAGTCGCTGCATAAAGCGGCCGGCGCGATGGCGATGACGCAGTCTGCGGCGAGTAAGGCGCTGTCCGAGCTGGAGCTCATGCTGGACGCACCGTTGTTCGAACGGAAGAACAGCGGCATGGTGCCCAACGCATTTGGCCATTGTGTGATCCGCTACGCCCGGCTGTTGACGGCAGATCTGACGTCGCTGTGCCGGGAAGTCGCCGATATCCGCGCCGGCACTGGCGGCCGTTTATCGGTGGGGGCAATCATGGGGGCGATCCCCGACATCGTGGTGCCGTTTCTGAACGCGCTGCAGTGCGAGCATCCCGGCTTGTCGATCGATATCGTCGAGGCCACGAGCGCCGATATGCTCGCGTTGCTCGATGACGGCAAGTTGGACCTGGTGATCGGCCGTACGCCGATCAGTGGCGATCCCGCGCCGTACGTGTATGAATCGCTCGGCGAAGAGCCGCTTGCATTGGTCGTCGGGCCAGCGCATCCGCCGTTCACGAAGAAGCGGGCCGCACTGGCGGACTTCGCTGATTATCGATGGGTGACCTATCCGAACAGCTTGCCGATGCAGGCCTTCATTGCTCGCGAGATGGAGCTGGCCGGTGTGACATTGCCGGCCAGCGCGATCACCACTGCGTCGACTTTTGTGACGGTTTCGCTTTTACAGTGTGGCGCTGATCTCGCGGCGGTCTTGCCACTCTCGGTGGCAACGCTGTTTGCCGCGCATCGTATGGTTCAGATCGTGCCGGTGCATTGGCAAACTCAACCACGGACATTCGGCATCGTCACCCGTAAGGGCGCTTCACTGGGACCGCTGGCGACACGGTTCGTGCAGATGTGTCGGCAAGAAGCTTTGCCGTCGCTGCTCGCACACCGCTGACGTATCACGCCGCAATGGCGGCGGCCATGGCAGGTGCGCGCGGAGACTGGACTTACCCGGACTTGATGAAGTGATGATCCTAATAATTGAGAATGATTATCATTGCTATTGACGACGCCCTCCTTTCCGCCTTAGACTTTCGTCTCAAAAAAAGGAAATTATGATGCGGAAGCTGGCACGCCGACAATTTTTGCCTCGTGACATCGCGGCCGGTATCGGCTTGGCCCTGGTCTCATTGTCCGTGCTTGCGCAGTCGCAACAGCCATTGGAGCGCAGCGGCGAAGACGCGATGGTGCCATCGGTTGCAGCGCCGCAGGTGGTACATGTGGTAGGGAACGACGGGATGAAGCAGATACTTGATGCGCTGAACCGATTGTTCAAACCGGCGCACCCGGCAGTGACCTTTGAGATGGATCTGCACGGATCGTCTACCGCGATCCCTGCGCTCACGGAGGGGCGCAGCGCGTTTGCGCCAATGGGGCGCGACGCCTGGTCCAAAGATCTGGACGCATTCAAGAAGAAGTTTGGCTATCTGCCAGTGGATATTCGGATTGGATATTCCGGGTGGGGGCCTCGGCCGCCGTTCAAAACGCCACCTGCAGTCTATGTCAATAAATCGAACACTCTTCCGGGACTGACGCTCGAACAGTTACGGCAGATCTTCGTGACAGACGATACGCAGCAACCGCTGACGGATTGGCCGCATGACGACCATCAGGCTCCTCGCCCTATCCATCTCTATGGCTTAGGAGACAAGAGCGGCTTTGCTGCCGCGTTTCGTACAGCTCACTTCAATGGATTGCCGTTCAACGCTCGCTATCACGCGCTGCAAACACCAACGGACGTGATGCAAGCGATCGCCGATGACCCCGATGGCATTGGCTTTGTCGGCTGGGTCGACCCCGACAAGGTCACGAACCGTGTTCGTCTACTCCCACTGGCGTGGAATAAAGCGACACCGTACGCATTGCCCACGCAAGCGGATCTCGAGGCGTCACGGTATCCCGTCGTGAGCTATTTGCACATCTACGTGAACAAGGTTCCCGGACACGCAGTCGCGCCCTGGCTTGTCGATTATCTTCGTCTCATCTTATCCGAACAAGGGCAGGCGGCCATTGCCACGAGCCGCGACACCGCAGAAGGCTATCTGCCGTTGGCCGAGGCAGAGCGCCCCCAGGAACGGGGCAAGGTGGACGCATTGGCAAGCCCGTAGAAAGCAGCGGGCGGCCTCAGCATTCCGAATCGCGTCATGGCGCGACCGGCATCTGCGGCAGCGAACGAAACGCCTGATCAGTCAACGCGTCCACCGCCAGGAATGCTCGTTACCGTGGTTGACAGGGATATGTCGCCAAAATGTCATCATGTAGTCTTCGACGTTGCGCAGCGTCTTGCCCAATTCGCCGCCGATGAGCGCTTGCCACTTATGTGCGTCGGGCGCTGTGACGAATTCCATCCACCCAATCCTGTATTTTCGCATCACATCGTTCAACAGATCGAGACCCGTCATCTCAGATATGCGGGAGATATAGTTTCTTTCCGTGGTGGACAGCGACATTTTCGGATTGGAGGGTTTCGTTTTCCGCGGCCGGGGCTGGTCGAAGAAGTCCGCGTGTTTTTGTAGTCGACTGAGCATTTCGTCGCTGATCTGATCGAGCAATACGTTATCCTTGTGACTTGCTAACGGCGTGTTTCCGAGCAGACGCCGGTATTTTAAGAACGACGCTGTGGTGATCTTCCCGAAACCCAAATCGTTTTGCGCTAAGCGAACGGGTCCTCGTTCGAACGTTTCTTCCGTGGAAGGCAGTATGAATTTGTCATCGACGTCGATGTAGATGCCTCCGCGCTTCTTTAGTAACGGAAACCGCAGTATGTCCGAAGCCATCGCCAAGTTACGGTTAGGCCCGTGCGTGGCACGAACATAAAAATCGTGCAGCGACGTTTCTGCAAATCTTCGGTAAAAGGTTGTTTGTTTCAAATCCTTGACCCGGACCAGCGTGCCGGAAAACACCTCCTTCATTTCATTCAGCACCTCCGGAGAGGCTGCATCCACGTAAAGAATCGACTCGTATTCCATTCGTGTGTGGAGAAATTGACTGTTCTCGATCACATTTTTTACCAGATGATCTGGCATCGCTTCGCCTATCCAAATCTGGAGGGCGCGGGGTGGGATCGGGGTAATGTTTTCAGGCACCATAGGTATTGCCGGTATGTCGACGAGGACGTGGGTTTCCGACCCGGCACGCTCGAACGAGGCGGAAAATTCCTCACCGCGCCGCAGGCTGCCATCGATCTCTTCGACCCATTCCCCTTTGCGCGTGCGCACGATGGTACAACCGTCCGGAAGCGTCCAACGCTGCCTATCGACATCGTAGCGAACGTATTCATCCACCCCCTCGACATTGACCTTGATGCCTTCGAGAAATGCGTGTTCGTTGTCTAATGCGCGGATGTCGACATCGATGCCGTCGATCGGAATCTCGACACGCGATGTGAACGGCGTTTCCGGGCGGCGATAAGGGGCGAGCTCCGATCGGTCGTTCGCCGATGGCCCCTCTTTTCCGCATACTTGGCCGCGTTTGCATAATGCTCGTGGCGCTTCCGACTGCCGGTTCAACGATTTTTCCACTTCATCTGGCAGGACTTCATCCTGACCCTGGCGCTGGGACACATCGCTCATCGGTTCACGTGGCGGCGCTATCGAGCGATCCGGCTTATCGTCGATATAAGTGATGCCGTCGTCGAAGACGCGATCAAGTTTCTCGATCTCCCAAGCGCCGTCAGCGCTATTACGCAGCGCGATCGGCAGCGGTGGCTTACCGTCGCCCACAATCCAGGCCTGCCCGGCGTTATCGATCTGCGCAGGGTAAAGCATCCTATTGCCACCATGCAATGTGACGAAAAACTTGCCGTTTCGCGCGCGATACATGCCATTCGGCGCCAACGACTTTAAGGGTATCGGGGTAGGTAACGCATATCTGAATGCCGCCACTTCCCACTGCGCTGATGCAGCGTTCCATTCGAGCGGCAGCGAGCGTGCGTGCATCTTCGATTTGAGAAAGAGGATCAGTGGTCGCGAAGTTCGTTTGCCCGACCGTTTTGACGCGTTTTGAATGGTTGCCTGCGTTCGTACGCTGAGACGATCGATTTTAGCCAACCCTTTGAGCATCTCCACATTCATTAGGTCGTCGGCGGCCGCGTCAGGGTCTATTGCCGTCCCATCGATCCCGTCTGCGGCTTTCGCGCACATATCGAGAAGCGTGCGGGACAACACGATCTGGGGCGTGACCGCTGTGAAGGAATCCACTGCTTCTCCGACGTTCCGCAGGCGTTTATAGCTGTCGCTGTCCGGATCCACACCGTGATCGAGGTAATACAGATCGCGACCGATTTCGACGATAGATTGGAAAGGTCTTGCTCCGGATGCGATGGATCGGAGCGCCGTGCTGATGCTGTGGTAATTGCGGCGAATGAATTCACTTTGACGATGCCTCGAGCGCAGCACGTCGTCGCCCCGCAATTGGAGGGCAGGCCGGGCAAACGCGGCGAGCGAACGCGTCGGTACGCCGCGGGTTAAGCGATGGTTCCTTCTTGCACCTTTGCCTTCGCTTTTCTCCAGGTGCCCATACAGGCGTTGGGTCACTGCCAGCGCTCCTTCAACGCTGTTCTCCACCGCGTTTAGACGGTCTGAAAAGGTGGTGTGATAGCGAAGCGCTTGATGAGCGAGCGGCACTGGCGGACGTCGCACTGTTGTAGCGTTCGAGGTTGTATCGATTATCGGAAAAACCATCGTTATCTCCTTCGAGTAAGCCGCAGCGACGTGAAGCATGCCGGCGATGCGACGAGCGATGGGTTTCATCGTAAGGTAGGCCGATTGCCTTCACTTTTGGATTGCGTTTAAGTTCCAGGCGAGTGCGCAGCGGTGACGTCAAAGCGAAATCATCGCGCATCTGATAACGGCGGCGACGCCGACGCGTCGTGTTGCGGCTCGACATCGATCGATCCACCGTCGATAATGATGATGTTCAAAACGATTCCGCGAGTGTGAAAAAGGGGATGTGTCGATGGGGCAGAGTTACATTGATTGGCTGAGAACGCATGTCGGCACGCGCTTGATCATGTGTCCCAGCGTGGGCGCCATCATTCACGATCACAACGGCAGACTGCTATTGCAGGAAAAGTCTTCGGGCGAAGCATGGAGTTTGCCTGCCGGCGGCATCGAATTGGGAGAGACACCGCAGCAGGCGGTTGCGCGAGAGGTGATGGAAGAGACAGGATATGCCGTTGCCGTTCATGCCATTCTCGGCGTTTTTGGCGG
>CAWUJR010000031.1:0-16674 GCA_963922375.1 uncultured Robbsia sp. | reverse complement strand
GTCGTTGAACAACCCCTCAGCCATTACGCCGTTGATTTCGTTGGCTGTCGAGGGCGCCCTGCCCCAGCAGCAGCAGCCCCAGACTGCCGGTGCCGATCGGGCCGAGCGTCAACCAGCACGACGCCGCCATATCGCCATGCGGCAATTTATGTAGCGCCAGCCGTAGGAACACGATCGCCAGAATAGAAAAGGCCAACGGTACGGAGATCGCCCATAGCAGATAGCCCACACTAATCAGGATCTGTGCCTGTTCGGCGGCCAGATGTGGTGCCAGTACCCCGGCGCAGGATGCCGCCACTTCGGGTGCGACGATAGGCAGCAACCAGACCGCAGTCATCTGTTCCATTGAATGTGTCTGACTGGTGAACATCCGGTACGGCACGAGCACCGCTATTCCAACCGCCAAGACGACGTCGATCCACCAAAGCGCTTCGGCCAGAACCAGCGCTTTCGGTCCGAAAGCCGGCGCGCCAAAGGCCACCCAGCCGTTGACGATGGGGATCAGCCCCATCGGAATCGTGCCGAGGAACATCGATTGCACCGGATGGTCGAGCATCGGTCGAATCGTTTCGCGGAAAATCGCCAGCCGCGCGCAGAACAATGCCATCAATACCGCGAATAATGCGCTGTCGGCGATCCAGAGCTGTCGGGCCAATCGATGCACGATGGACGACGCGAATGGCAATGCCATCATCGTCAGAAACACAATGCCCGTGCCCATCGTCGTCGCGAACCAATTCGGTGTGAATTGCCGAATGATTTCTCGCTGGCGTAGCAGTCCGGCCCACGTCTGGCGACGCGTCGAGGGCACGTGCGCGGCCTTGTCGGTCGTTCGTGTGCGCGCTGCATGGGTTGATCTCATCGTTGTTTGCCGCATTTCCGGTCCCCTTATCGTGGAAGCAGAATAGCTGCGCTGAATATATACATAAAATACATATAAAGCATTGCTACGATACCTTTTAGGCATCCATCCTCTTTCGTTCGTGGGGATCGACAGCCGTGCGATCGCCGCGCTTTGATAGAATCGCGATTCGCGGGGGATTCTTCCGCTTTTCCGGTAGCTATCACGATGTCAAAGAAGTCCCGAGCGTCTCGTACGCCGTCCGAATCGGCCGACTCATCGCCGTCGTCATCCGTCGTGTCGACGGAAAAACATGAAATCCGTCCAGGTCAGTCGATCGAGCTGCTGAAGGAACTTCATATCCTGACGCGTGACGGCAAGATGAATCAGGACAGCCGACGCAAGTTGAAACAGGTTTATCACTTGTTCCAGTTCATCGAACCGCTGTTGAGCGATATTCATGCACGCAAAGGTACCGTCTCGCTCGTCGACCACGGTGCCGGCAAATCGTATCTGGGCTTCATCCTTTACGACCTGTTTTTCAAGGCGCTACAGGATGCGTCGCGGATTTACGGTATCGAAACGCGCGAAGAATTGGTGACGCGGTCGCAAGCCCTTGCCACGCATCTGGGCTTCGATCGGATGTCGTTTCTCAACTTATCGGTTGCTGAGTCCACCCTGTCGGATCAATTGCCGGAATCGATCGATGTGGTCACAGCGCTGCATGCATGCAACACAGCGACCGACGATGCGATCGATTTTGCGCTCCGGAAAAAGGCCCAATACATTGTGGTTGTGCCATGTTGTCAGGCAGAAGTCGCGTCGGTCCTGAAAAAGAACAAACATCATTCGCTCGCAAGCAATGTATTGACCGAGATATGGCGTCATCCCCTCCATACGCGCGAGTTCGGCAGTCAAGTTACGAATGTGCTGCGGTGTTTGCAATTGGAGTCCCACGGCTATCAGGTCAATGTGACTGAACTGGTTGGGTGGGAGCACTCGATGAAGAATGAGTTGATCATCGCGCAGTTCAAGGATCTGCCGCGTGCCAAGCCCGCGCGGCGTTTGAGCGACGTGCTCGAAACCCTGGGGCTCGGCGAGATGCGCGAGCGTTTCTATACGGATTCGAGCGTACTGCAGGCCTGACGACAAACCGCAATGGACTGCTCGCTTCTGGTGTCCAGTTATTCGGCCCGTCTGAAAGGCCGCAAGATCAGCCAGCAGCAGATGCTTTATGAAGCGCTTCGTGAGGCTATTCTGGACGGGCAGATCACGCCGGGCGCGCGCCTCGTTCCCACTCGCGTTTTCGCCGAAGAGCTAGGCATTGCCCGCAACTCCGTGCTCTGGGCGTACGAGCGTCTGTCGGACGAAGGGTTTCTGGAAAGCGGTCGCCAGGGTTCCATCGTCTCCGACTTGCGTCACAGCGCTCGAGCGTCGCTGAATACCAGCCACCGTCACACGCCGGAAACGCGACTGAGCTTGCGGACCTCGACGTCCCTGGCGCGACCGCCCGCCGCGGCAATGCCTGAGCCGGTACGTCCTGAAAAAGAAAAAGCTGTGCCGGACCGGCATCCCACACGCGCCTTATTGAGCCCCGGCATTCCGGCGCTGGATGCGTTCCCGATCGCCAAGTGGCGCAGCGCGATCGAGCGTGCGTGGCGGCAGGCGGGGCCTGCTGAACTGGGGCACACCTATGCGCACGGTCATCCAGCGCTACGCCATGCGATTGCGGCCTACTTGCGGGTGTCGCGTAGCGTGCGGTGCGACGCCGCGAATATCATCGTCACGGACAGCACGCATACAAGTCTGGACATCTGCGCGCGCACGTTGCTGTCGGTCGATGCGGCAATGACGTCATTACTGCCCCACCGGACATCCGCGAAAACCCGTCGTACACTCGGCCGCAGCGACATCGCGGAGACGATCGCGAAGCGCGCCAACCCGCGTACCGTCTGGATCGAGAATCCCGGGTATTCGGGCGCAAAGGCCGTTTTTCCCGGCGCGGGTATCGACATCGTTCCGATGCCGGTCGACCGGGATGGGATCGTGGTCTCGTCCGACGATTGGCAGCGCGTGCCGCCGGCATTGATATATGTCACGCCGTCACATCAATATCCGCTCGGCTGCGTGCTCAGCATGGCGCGTCGGCACGCGCTCGTCGAACAAGCACGCGCGCATGGCGCGTGGATCGTCGAGGACGATTACGATAGCGAGTTCCGGCATGACGGTACGCCGCTCCCCGCGCTGCAGGGCCTGAGCGATGCGTCTCCGGTGATCTATCTGGGCACGTTCAGCAAAACCCTGTTCCCTGCGCTGCGTATCGCGTTCATGGTCGTTCCCGACGCGTTGACGGCCGCGGTGGCACGCGCCACGCAAACCGCGAAGCGCCAGGGCCGTCTAGTCGATCAGCTCGCGTTGGCGGGCTTCATCGAGAGCGGCGCATATACCGTGCATTTGCGACGAATGCGCCGTCTGTACGCGCAACGCCGCGCTGCGCTGTTGACGGCCATTGCCGGGCATCTGTCCGGGCGTCTCACCGTTTCCGGTGGTGAAACCGGCATGCATCTGACGGTGCGATTGGACGCCCCATTGCGAGACGTGGAAGTGGCGCGGAAGACCGCAGCCATCGGCTTGAGCGTGTCGCCGTTAAGCGAATACTGCTATGAGAGCAGCGATAAGCCCCTCTACAACGGCTTCGTTCTCGGCTATGCGAATCTGCCGACGGACGAAGCCGAGGCATGCGCGCAACGCTTGGCGCAGGTGATCGACGATATGATGAACGAGACGCGGGCGCAACCCTCGGACGAGAGGCGGACCGAGAAGTGAGCCGAAGAGCGGGCTGAAACGAAGGACAACATGAAAGGCATAGCAGTGTCGCCCCGTTGACCGTGTCGCTATCGGGCCGCCAGCAGCGAGCCGGCAATCGTGAACATCACAGCGCCGATGAAGGTATCCAGCACGCGCCAGGCGTTCGCCCGCGCGAAGAGGCCGCGTAAGAACCGCGCACCGAATCCAAGTGCCGAGAACCACAACGCAGACGCGAGCATCGCGCCACCGGCAAACCATCCGCGGTCGGGCCACGGCGCACTGCCGCCGATGGCGCCGAGCAACACTACCGTGTCCAGATAAACATGCGGATTCAGCGCCGATAGTGCAATAACGGTCAACGCTGTACGTGACGCCGACACCGGGTCTCCGTTACGCGCATCCAGATGGCCAGCGCCGCGATATGCTGCACGCCACGCGCGACATCCATACCAGAACAGAAACGCCGCGCCGACATACCGGATCGCCGCGAGGAGCGCAGGCTGTGCTTGTACGATCGCCCCCATGCCCATCACGCCGAGTCCGATCAACATCACGTCAAAGCCGGTACACAGGAACACGATCAGCCCGACATGGCGCTTCAACAACCCCTGCTTCAGCACGAATGCGTTCTGCGCACCGATGGCGATGATGAAACTCGCGCCCAGGCCAAAACCGGACAGAAAGGCATGCAGGATGGGTGAGGGCGTCATGAACATCAACAATGAAGAAACTTGCGTCGGGAATGCGAGAATACGCAGACCGCCGCGCGAAGACAAAGCAAAGCTTTTTAGCCCCCGTTAGCCTTTCTTATATGAATATCGACAGCACCCAACTCCGCACCTTCGTCACGGTGCTGCGCGAAGGCAGTTTTGAAGGTGCCGCCCGCGTGCTGAACGTGACGGCTCCCGCTATTTCACAGCGGATCAAGCAACTGGAAGAACGACTGGGACAGGTGCTGATTCGCCGCACACAGCCATGCCAAGCGACCGATGCCGGCACCATGCTGGCCCGCTACGCGGAGCAAATAGCGTTGTTGGAGGCCGAAACGCTACGCGCGCTGAGCGACACGACATCGACGTCTCGCAGCCATATCCGCGTGCCGGTGGCGGTCAACGCGGATTCGCTCGATAGCTGGTTCATGGCGGTATTCGAGGAATGGCCGGAAGCGGCGTCGCTGTATCTGGACCTTCGAACCGACGATCAGGACCACTCGGCCGACATGCTGCGCGACGGCACCGTGATCGCCGCGGTGACGGCCGAGCGTCAGGCGGTACAGGGTTGCCATGTCATCTTGCTGGGGAATATGCGATATCTGCCGGTCGCATCGCCGGAGTATGTGCGCCGCTATTTTCCTGGCGGCGTTCAATTCGACGCACTGGCCCGTGCGCCAATGCTGCAGTACAACGCGAAGGACACGTTACAGGCCCGCTTCCTCGCCAATTACGAATCGAAGGAGACAACGGGGTCGCGTACGGCTACTTCTACGGCTACTTCTGCGCCGGTTTCCACCGCTGTTTCCACCGCTGTTTCCACATTATCACCGCCCACCCATTTCGTGCCGTCTACTACCGGCTTTCTGGAGGGCACGAGGCGTGGAATGGCGTGGGGCATGATCCCCGAGGTGATGGCAGCAACGCATATGGCTTCGGGTGAACTGGTGCCGCTGGCACCCGATGCTTTCCTGGATGTGCCGCTTTACTGGCAATACTGGAGCATCTCATCAGCGGTGCTCGATATGCTGAGCACCGCCGTTCAAGCCGTCGCGAAACGCCTATTGAGACAATAGACGGCGAAACGATCGACGCCTTCGGAAGCCCCCCGTGTCAGACCGACCGCAGGGCTTTCCGCTTTCGCCCGTTTAGAAAATGTTGCGAATCCCGATCGACACACCGGTTTGGTTACTCGTACCCGGCAATTCCACCGTGGCCGCACCCGACACCTTGTTGAAGTCGATTGCACCATAGACTTCGGTGCGCTTCGACAGTGCGTACTCTGCAATCGCGGTTGCCGTGTAGCGGTTGCCGCTGCCCAGCGCATTCGCGTTGCCGGCGGCATTGACGGAGACCGTCGCATTACGCATGTGGTCATAGTAGAACGCCCCCGTCAGCATCAATGCCGGGGTGATGTTCCACGTCACGCCGGCATAGGGGCCGTCGTCGATACGGCCGGTGTTCTTGTAGCTGCCGAAGCCGCTGGTCGTGAACTTCTCGTCCAGGAATGCGTCGGAGAAACCGGTGTTGTCCTTCGAACGGAGATAACCCAGGTACACCTTGGCGGTGCTGAATGCGTACACAGCGGCGCCGTTGTAACCGGTCTGCTTGTTACCGGCATTGTCGCTGTTCTGCTGCACACCGACGTCCAGGCTCAACGCGCCAAACACGTAGGACAGATTGAACGCGTAGAGGTTACCCGCGCCCATATGGCCTGGCGTCTGACCCGAGAACCCGGTCGCACCGGTCGACGTCGAATTCGTTCCGAACGAATACATCGCGTCGACCGTGAAGCCGCCATACGTGCCCACATATTTGACCGCATTGTCTGCATACAGACCGGCACCCGCCGCCACCGGCAACCATTCGGTTTCCATATAGTTACCGACGGTCAACGGATCAAACGTGTTGCCCAATGCATCGAACAACGGGGTCATCTGGCGACCCAGTGTCACCGTGCCGTATTGGTTGCTGGCAAGACCGACGTAAGCGCCACGATTGAACTCGCGGCTCGCGCCTTGACCATCTTGCAGATCGATGCCACTCTCCAAACGGAAAATCGCCTTCAGTCCGCCGCCCAGATCTTCCGTACCCTTCAAGCCCCAACGGCTGTTCGTGATAGCGCCATTCGTCATCAGGACTTGGTTGTCGTTGTTCGCGTTCGCGTGCGTCAGGTATCGAATACTGACGTCCGCCACACCATACAGCGTCACCGAGCTCTGAGCCTGAGCATGTTGTGCGATCAACGCCATTGCGGCGCTGCCCACCAGGTAGGCGATCTTCGAACGAGTCACGTGGTTTCTCCCTTTATCGTTTTCTATCAACTGACTGCATCGAACGTTTAAACCGTTGTGCGACGGATAGTATCGGAATCGCCCGCAGGAAAATAATCTGTATTACGCTTCGTTGCTTGCTGTCGCATTGCTGCAACAATTGCATGCGTAGAAAGTGAAATAATCGCGATCACCCCCATTCCGTATGGGCTGTGCTCGTGGTAGAGCGCCTCATCTCGAGCCGATGTCAGTCTCGAAAACACCTGCTTTCGGGCGAAGTGCAGCAGTGAAAGCTGGGCAATGAATGACGACATCGCGACAAGACAGCCCAGCATCGTTCGTCACTCGCCGCTTTCAGCGGGGTAACCGTGCTCGGCCCCGCCTCCCAACCGTACCAGGAACAATCGTTCAAACTGTACCGGTGCTGTATTGCCCGACATCGATACACTGTTGCTTCGATTATTTCACCGGAGCATCAGATGACTTCAGCCCTCCTGACCGCGTTGCCCGCCGGCATGCTTTTCGCGGTGGTCATGTCGATCACGCCGGGGCCGAACAATCTGATGCTGCTATCGTCCGGCATCAATTTCGGCTTTCGCCGCACGATGCCACATCTGCTTGGCATCAGCGCGGGCGTGGCACTGCTGATGCTATCGGTAGGCTTCGGACTGGGTCAGGCGTTCGACCGCTTTCCGGTGCTGTATACGGTGCTTGAATATGCGAGCGTGATGTACCTGCTGTATCTCGCCTGGAAGATCGGTACGTCAGGCGAGGTGCAAACGCGCAGTGGCGCGCGCCGCCCGATGCGCTTCCATGAAGCGTTGGCGTTTCAATGGGTGAATCCGAAGGCGTGGATGATGGTGCTGTCGGCCGCCACCACCATTCATCTGAGCATGGACTTTGGCACCAACGCCGCGTGGATGGCCGGGGTGTTCTATCTGATCGGCTTCCCCTGCATTTGCCTCTGGGCGGGGTTCGGTACGGCGATGCGCCGCCTGTTGTCTAAGCCGCTGTGGGTACGCTCCTTCAATATCGCCATGGCGATCGCATTGGTGGCTACCGTGTATCCGGCGGTAGCGAAGGCGGTAGGCGCGTTGCAATGGACCATCTGAGCACGCCGCCGGTCGCGCTGGTGCACCGACGCGTCCGGCAGGATGGGTAACATCGACGACAAGAAGCGGCACGAATGTCGCCAGCGCCGCCATCAGATGACGGCGAACCCGTTGCTCGTGTCGCGCAATTTGAACACGGCCACCGCATCGCGCAACGACGTCGCCTGAGACGACAATGCCTGCGCCGCCGCCGATGCTTCCTCGACCAGCGCCGCGTTCTGCTGCGTGACTTCGTCCATCTGCGTCACCGCCATATTGACTTGCTCGATGCCTTTGCTCTGCTCCTGCGACGCGGACGAAATCTCACCGACGATGTGATCGACGCGTTGCACGGACCCGACGATGTCGGTGATGATGCGGCCCGCGTTGTCGACCAGCGACGCGCCTGCATCGACGCGCTCGGTGGATTGCTCGATCAGCGTCTTGATTTCCTTCGCCGCAGCCGCGCTGCGTTGCGCCAGCATCCGGACTTCCGTCGCTACGACGGCAAAGCCGCGCCCTTGTTCCCCGGCGCGCGCGGCTTCCACCGCCGCGTTGAGCGCGAGAATATTGGTTTGGAACGCGATGCCGTCGATCACCGCGATGATATCGCCGACCTTGCGCGATCCGCCGGCAATACCCTGCATCGTTTCGACGACCTGCGCCATCACCTCGCCGCCGCGCGACGCCGTCTTCGACGCCGTATCGGCCAGCGTCGCCGCTTGCGTGGCGTTATCGGCATTCTGCCGTACGGTGGCCGTCAACTCCTCCATGCTCGATGCCGTCTCCCCCAACGATGCCGCTTGCTCCTCGGTCCGCGACGCGAGATTCAAATTGCCCGCAGCAATTTCCGCGCTCGCCAATGCGACGCCCTCAGCGTTGTAACGAACACTGCTCACGACGCTCGACAGACTGACCTGCATGTCGCTCAACGCTCTCAGCAGTTGCGCAATTTCGTCCTTGCCGCGAGGGACGATTTCCGTCGATAAATCGCCGGAGGCCACTGCGCGGGCGCAAGCAAGCGCGTTTTGCAGTGGACGCACGATCATCCGACTGAACCCGATGCCGCCGGCCATCGTCAACACCGCGACTACCAGCATCAACACCACGCTGATGCGCGTCGCCCATTGCGCTTCGGCTTCAGCGCTCGCCGAAATATGGGCACTGTCGGCGGCGATCTTTGCGGCGGCTTGTTGCAGCACGGTCGTCGGCTCACGATCTACCCCTGCAACCGCCTTGTCGCCCGCGAACGGATCGAAATCCGCAGCCTTGAATGCACCGAATCCTGCCCGATAGCCGGTTCCCATCGCCCGGTGCGCGGCAATGAATTGCACGATCAACGTCTTGCTTTCGCCATCAGGTAAGCGATGCGCCAGATCTTCGGCGAGCGCGTCGACTGCCTGCTCTTGCGTCTGGAAAGCGTCCCAATGTTTGTCCAGCGCCGCCGGATCTTTGCCGCGCAGCAACGTGTCTTTCCACTCCTGGACCTGGATCTTGAAGGCGACCAATGTGGCAAATGCCATCCGATCGTCGGTCGCGGCGTTTTGTACAGTCGTGCGATAGGTGTTGATCGATTGATTGAGCGCAAAGATGCCATAGAGCGCTCCTGCGAACATCAGCAGCATGGCCGCGGCAAACGCGAGCGGAACCTTGACAGTCAACTTCATGGGGGCCTTCCATAGATAAGCGACGACGCGCCCCCGTTCTCGGGAACCGACCCTCGTCGACATCTATAACGGCATGCTCTGAACCGTCTGAAGGCCTCAATTTACGAATTCCATCATGCCACAAGAGACGGAACGGTCTTTCCCTGACGTCGTGTTTCTATATTGCCTGCGTCGCCTGATCCAACGTCCGGTCGCTTGCGGAGGCTTTGACAGCCAGATACTGCGTCACCGCAGTGTGCAAGCGGCGTACGCCCTCGATCAGCACAGCAGGTGCGCTACGAGTGAAGTTCACCCGCATTCCGGAACGGTCCGCAGCGGCGTAATCGAAGACGCTGCTTGGTACGAACGCGACGTTTTGCGCAACGGCGAACGCATATAATTCGTCGGTATCGATCGCATCGTTACGCGCGCGCATCCAGACAAACATCCCGCCCACCGGGATCTCCCATTCGAACCATTCGCTGAGCCACTCATCGGCCGCCGCGCACAGCACATCGCGACGTTCGCGGTACGCGGGCACGGCTTTTTCGGCTACCGCATGATCGACACCCTCCGTCATCAATTCAACGGCGATGGCCTGATTCAGCAGACTGCTGCTCAGCATCGATGCCTGCTTGGCCAGCGCCAGTTGCTGAATCAATCCTTTCTCTGCGACAACCCAGCCGATCCGCAGACCCGGCGCAATACTCTTCGATAGCGTGCCCAAAGAGATGACCGGGCCGGCATAGCCGGCGGCGGCGTTGTGTTCCCCGGTGCTGCCCGTACGGGCAGCACGGTTCGCCACATCGAGGCTCAATATGCTCGGCTCGCGCTGGCCGTCGAACGTAATCGATTTATAGGGATCGTCCTCGACTAACCAGGTAGCGGCGTCGATAACCTCGTTCAACAATGCTGCGCGCTGCGCCTGAGCGACGAGCACGCCCGTTGGATTCGAGTAATTCGGAACGGTGTAGACGAATTTAGCGCGGCGCAGCGCAGCGCGGTGGGCAGCGGCTTTGGGGGCATTGACGGCCCCGGCGATGCTCGCGTTCCAATCGAGTTTTTCGTACGACGGCGCCCGCGCACGCCATGCATCGAGCGCACCCAGATAAGTCGGGGCCTGCGTCACGATCACATCGCCTTTATCGATGAACACTTTCCCGAGCAAATCCAGCGCTTGGGACGACCCCGTGGTCACCAGCACATTGTCGGCGGTGAAATGACCGCCCGTTTCTTTCGATGTTTGCGCGGCAATCAGGCGGCGCAGGTCGGGCAACCCCTCGACATCGCCATACTCGAGAATCGACGTACCTCGCGTCTCCATCGCCCGATGCGTCGCACGCGCGATGGCAGCCTGCGGATAAAACTCGGCCGCGGGCAATCCTCCCGCCAAGCTCACAACGTCCGCTTGCGATGCGAACGACAGAAAGTGTTGCGCAATGCCGTTGGTGGTCCCCAACCAGTCGGCGTAAGCCGGCCGAGGAAAATCGGGAGACGGGGTCGGGCTCAACATGTTCGATGTCCAGGGAAGCATAAAGGGATGCCATCCGTCGGCGCCGAACGGCAGCGGTTAATCAATACGATTAGGCGATGCCATTAGCGCACTACGCGGCCTGACCGGATAGCCAGAAGACAGCCGTGATTCTGCGCCGGACGATAAGGTTTTTGATTGCGAATTTTGCCAATTCTACAGGTCGAATGAGTATTCGCTGCTAAAATTAAGTTTATTTTTGGCACTGAATACCATGAAGCTCGACGCGATCGATAAGCGCATCCTCCGGGCGCTGCAACACAACGGCCGCATGCAGAACACGGAACTCGCGCAGGCGGTGGGTTTATCCGCATCGCCCTGCCTGAGGCGGGTCAAGTTGCTCGAAGACGCGGGCATCATCGATCAGTATGTCGCGCTGCTCAAGCCATCGAAAATCCAGTTGGGGCTGCCGATATTCGTCCGCGTCACCCTCGATCGGCAGGACACCGCGACGGTCGAACATTTCGCCGCGGAAGTCGCCCGACTGCCCGAGGTCATGGAGTGTCATCTGATGTCGGGAAACTACGACTATCTGCTACGCGTGGTCACCGCGAACCTGGAAGAATATCAGCGCTTCCAGATGGAATACCTGACAACGATTCACGGCGTGCGATATGTGCAGACGGAAATACCGCTGAAGCAGATCAAACAGACGACCGCATTTCCGTTGTAGCCCGCCAACGCGGGCCACAATCGGTCATCAGAACAGATACAGCCCGGCTATGAAGATGGCACCTGAGAATAGCAACGCCGTGATGCAATACCCCATGATGTCGCGAACACCCAGGCCGGCAATCGCCAAGGCGGGGAGCGCCCAGAACGGCTGCGCCATATTTGTCCATGCCTCGCCATATGCGATCGCCATCGCCGCTTTCCCCATGTCAGCCCCCAGCGCCCGCGCTGCCGGCATCACGAACGGGCCCTGCACCACCCAATGACCGCCGCCCGAGGGCACCGCAAAGTTGATGACTGCGGAGCTGAGAAACGCCAGCAGCGGGAAGGTGTGCACATTCGCGATCGCGATAAACCAGTTCGTAACAATGCCGGCCAAACCCGAATGGTCCATCGTCGCCTGAATGCCGGCGTAGAACGGGAACTGGATCAGGATGCCGGCGGTCCCGCGCGCGGCGTTGGCGATGGCTCGCGCGTAGGCCATCGGCGTTTTGTGCAGCAGGATGCCAACCGCCAGGAACGCGATGTTTACCGTGTCGATGTCCAGCGAGAATCCCTTGCTCTTTGCACGAATCACCAGAAATGCGGCAATCAGCACCGCGACCAGGATCGACAACAGCCGGCTTTCTTCGATCCGTTCGGCAAACGACGCGGATGGCCCGAGCACTCGTACGTCGCTCGGCGGATCGATCAGCAGTGCGGGGGCCACGGATACGACCTCATCCGCACGGGGTAGCATCGCCCGCACCAGCAGCGGCAACATCACGATCAACGCCAGCGTAATGAAGAGGTTGTACCGAGTGAACAATGTCTGCGACACCGGGATCAGTCCGATCACCTTTTCCATCGGGTTGCCTTTGGTCGCAGCGACAAGCGGCACGGAGCCCGACAGGCCACCATGCCAGGTCAGAAACCCCATATAGGCAGATGCGACCAGCAGACGATAATCGGTCCCCTTAACCCGACGCGCGACTTCCCGCGCGAACATCGCCCCCAATACCAGCCCGAATCCCCAGTTGATGGCGCACGCGATGCCGCTCAGCAGCGCGACCAACATCGTCCCATGCGCCGGTGTGCGAGCCACGCCGGCCAATGCCGATAAGGTGCGCCGGGCAGCGCCGGAACTCGCCAACGCGTGCCCGGTCACCAGAATCATGGCCATCTGCATTGTAAAGGCCAGCAGATTCCAAAAGCCGGAACCCCACATCAGGACCAGATCGACTGGGGTCGCCGGCGTCAATGCCCACGACATGACCAATATCACACCGGTCAGCAGCAACGCGAAGATCAGCGGATCCGGGAGGAAGCGCTGGACGAGCTGACTGAAAAAACGGGCAATCCCTTTGATCATGTCGTGTCTCCATCTTTTTATGAGGTTTTCTCACGATAAGATAAGAAGGCGGCGACAAGGTTGCAAGCGATTCCGCTGAACGAGCGGCGGGCGTCGCGTACTAGGGCGGCGGTGCTCGCCATGAATTGCTGCTTTTGTTTTTGCCGCTCCAGGTGGGGCGGAGAACCTGCCAGCGCTTGACCTTGCGCAGCATATCGAACGCGACCAGATTGCCGACCACCACAAATCCCAGACCGACCACCGCTAAAGCCGACCACTGATATCCTTCGAATACGGTCGACACGACCAATGCCACGAATGGAAACAACACCGTGCAGTACGCCGCGCGATCCGGTCCGATACGACCGACCAACGTCAGATAGGCGGTGAAACCGATCACGGATCCCGGCACGGCAAGATAGGCCAGCGCGCCCAGGTAGCGGGTGTCCGACGGCAAATGGAAAGAAAAGCCCGCAAACGCACTTCCCACGGCAAGGATCGCTGCGCCGATCAACATCGCCCAACCGTTGCTTTGCAACGGATGCAGCCCCTGCGACTGCATCCGGCTGGATAACAGACTACCGGTGGAAAAGCACAGGGTGCCGGCGAACGCGGCGCAAAGACCGATAGCCGAGCCGTGTGTGCCCGGTGCGCCATCCAGTTGATGGGCGGCCAGGCAAGCGATGCCGACCAAGCCTAATAATGCGCCGGCGATGGCGGTGGGTTGCAGCGGGCGTCCAAGAAATAGACGCCCATTGAGCGCATTCAATAACGGCGCGATCGAGAATATGACGGCAACAAGACCACTGGGCACGGTCTGTTCGGCGTAATAGAAGCAGAGAAAATTCAGGCAAAACAAGGCAAAGCCTTGCGCGCCAAGCAACGGCCAAGCGGACCGCGGCGGCATCAGCGGTCGGCGAAGCACGCGCAGGATAGCAAAAATGACCAACGCCGCAATCGCAAATCGCCATGCGATGGATACGGGCGGTGGCGGCAGTGCATCGCCGCCTAATTCCCATTTGATGGCGATCCAGGTGGTCCCCCAGATCAAGACGGTGACGGCGTAAAGGGCAAGGTTCATCAGGAAGCGAAAAAACGGTAACAAGACAACGACTATGCCGGCTCAACAGACGCCTGGCTTGCCGAGAATTGCGCACCTGTTCACCGGTTGGCACACTTTTTTCACCATAACGCTGCCAACGGCGTGCGGGACACGCTGCCAACGAGGGCGCGAAGCGCGCTGCCGAAGCGCGCAAATGGCTTTCGTCGCGCGCTGCCTTCATAAACCGACCGCACACCGCGCCGGTCGCCGCGTGTGCGGTATGCGAACACAGACCGGCTTGATCGTCTGCGCAACACTCGCTCAGAGCCCGCCATTATATTACGCATGACTAAATATAAATGCACTGCGGCGTCGGGTCAACGATCCGTTGGCGCACACGTTCTCGCCAACACCGATATTATCGATAACGTATGCGGCCGCCTGCTGATCGACCGCCGCAATCGTCGTGCTTGCTGCTCACGTCATCGCCTTATGGCGCCGTTCGCTTCATACCCCCTTTAGCCTTATGCCCCCTTTCGCCCCATGACTTTGTTCGCCTCATGATTCTTCTACGCACACGTCGCGCGATGCTGCTTACTGCGATCGGCGCTGCCGCCTCTTTCCCGTTGCGCCGACTGCATGCGGCAACGAGAGATCCGAGCACGCCGCTGGTTTTTGTCACCAACCTCAGTCGTGACAAAGGTCCGAATGCGCCGATCCTGTTCTTGATGCATGGTTTCGGGTCCGACGAAACCGACCTGATGTCGATGGCATCGTCATTCCCTCCCGCACTCACCGTCGTCAGTTTACGCGCGCCTTACGCCGCGCCCGATAGTGGCTATCAATGGTATGACAATCGCGCCAGTGACACAGTGCTGGCTGCGCAGCTTGCCCGAAGCCGGGCGCTCGTCGACGCATCCATCACGCAACTGACCCAGCGCTTCCGGGCGGCCCCCCAGCGCATCTTCATTGGCGGATTTAGTCAGGGCGCGAATCTGACCTACGCGATGACCATCGCGCAGCCCGATCGTTATCGCGGCGGCCTGGTATTCAGCGGGAAGGTACTCCCACCGGTATCCAACACCATGAGCAGTGCACCCGACGCATCCAAGCTCTTCTTGTTCATTGGGCACGGCACCGCGGACACCGTCATTCCGTTTGCTTACGCGGACAACGCTGCGATGGCGCTGCGGGAGCGGCACGTCAACATGACCTTCGACAGTTATGCCGGCATGGGGCACGAGGTAGGACGTCAGGAGCTGTCGGATGCCGCAGCATGGTTGTCGACACGCCTCTGACGGAAGCCGCGCGGATGCATGAAAAAAGGTAAATTAAGATACTGATCTGTATTTTTGTCAACGTGCATTTCTTCCGTCATGCCGCGAAAGGAAAGGAAACCGTTTTTTGCGACCGTGACGACGCGCCGTGTCCACGGCGTTTCTCTCGGCATTGCCACGCCTGACGCTACAGCCTCGATTTATGCTAATCATTCAGCCAGCATGATACAATCTATCAATACGAATGCTGCAAGCGGGTTCGGGGCATGTCATCCATATACCGACACCGCGTACCATACCGATAGAATCCCTCTGCCTGCATCGAACATATTGCGCCATAAACGCCGCCTGTCTCGACGCGTTGCTTGAAACCAATGGGCCTCGCTTTTAAAAAGTGTTTCCCCCGAAGGGTTTCGCTGGCGCGGCTGGAATCGGTCTATCTCAGACCATCGTCGCCGCCCCGGTTTCGGCAGGTGCCGCCGTGCAAGCGCATCGACGCAGTACGCAACCGTACTGTTCACGCGCACTGCAGAAGCAACAGGGTTTCTATCGAAATAACGATGCATGCCGGGCACGGCCCATCGAATACGAACCGATGTCCTCTTTGCCGTACCAGGCTCAAGGAGCTGGAAGCAATTGAATAAGATAAATTCCGACCGCTTCAGGGCACGCACGCCCGGCGGCTATCAGGGAAAACCGTCCGCGCCGGGCAAGGGTAGCGGCAATGGTAACGGACCGTCTAACGACACCTCGAAGTTCGAGGCGTTGTTCGAACGACGCGATCAGGTCGATCGTCGCATAGAAGAAAGACTCGCCGCGGAACAAGCCGCAATACGCGCGGCTGAACGCGCGAAGGAACGCGAGGAACACGCAAAATTGCGTGCAGCGACGTTGGAAGAAGTCAAGGAAGCGATCGCACGCTATGACTTCGAACCGGCGGATTTGGGCTTCAACGAGTGAGTGGGATTCGTCCACGCCGGTGACAGGTGTCCGTGGCGTCCTGCATTGCTTTACCACGTCATGCCCTGGCTACGATCAGCGGCGACAGCCGCAGCTAGCCCGATCAACTCGGAAACTCGCCACGCGCCACACCTTCGTCATCCGGCATGACGGCGGCAATTTCCGCAACGGTCACTGGTTTGATCGGTGCACGAATGCGGTAGTAACCCACTTCGGCGGCACTTTTTCCAAGCGTCTGCGCAAGCAGTTCCGTGACGACGCTACCGCACCAACGGCCCTGGCAAGGTCCCATGCCGCAGCGTGAGAATGCCTTCATCTGATTGGGGCCGGTACAGCCTTTTCGCGCGATCTGCCGGATATCGCCTGCCGTAACCTCTTCGCATCGGCACACCACGACATCGTCCGCAGGCAGGCGCAGGGCCGGCATCGGCGTGTACAGGGCGTCGAGTAGCGGTCGAATGGCCGCGTGTGTCCGGGCAGCAGCGCGCGTGGC
>CAWUJR010000030.1:0-16797 GCA_963922375.1 uncultured Robbsia sp. | reverse complement strand
GTGGTGTCGGGCGGTCGCGGTCTGGGGAGTGCCGAGAACTTCCGCAAACTCGACCCGCTCGCCGACCAGCTTGGCGCGGCCGTGGGGGCGTCACGCGCAGCGGTCGACTCAGGCTATGCATCGAACGACCTGCAAGTGGGCCAGACCGGCAAGATCGTTGCGCCCGAGCTCTATGTAGCGGTCGGGATATCCGGTGCGATCCAGCATTTGGCCGGGATGAAGGACGCGAAAATTATCGTCGCGATCAACAAGGACGCCGATGCGCCGATCTTCGGCGTGGCGGACTACGGCCTCGTCGTCGATCTGTTCGACGCCGTGCCGCAACTGACGACTCAGCTGGCGCAGTGATCGTCGGCACACGCTAGCCAGGTGCTCGTATCTTATACGTTCGCCTTACGTAACCCATACGTGCGCCTGGCGGCCAGCAAAAGGGGCAGCCGATTCGGTTGCCCCTTTTCTCGATCAACGATTCGCCTGCGCCAGCCAACCGAGCGCCGCATCGATCATGTCGTGCACCGCCGGCGTCACTGAGGCGGCCAGATCAGGCCGATAATCGAAGGGCGGCTGTTCTTCCATATACGTGGACTGACACATCTCCAGCTGGACGGCATGCACGCCTTCCAATGGGCGACCATATTGCCGCGTGATGTAGCCGCCCTTGAAACGGTCGTTCACGACCCACGTGAACGAAGGTGTCGGACGGCCTTGCAACGTACCGGTGATCTCATCCAGTAAGGCCGGTGCGCAACTTTTTCCCGAATTAGTCCCAAGATTGAAGTCCGGCAGCTTGCCGTCGAACAGACGTGGCAGGACACTCGCGATCGAATGCGCTTCCCACAGCAGGACGTTGTCGTAGGTCTGACGCAGACGATCGATCTCCGCCTGCAACTGCGTGTGATAGGGCTGCCAAAAGTGGCTGCGACGGCGATCCACTTCCGCCGCATCCGGTGCCTGGCCATCGCGGTAGAGCGGCTCGCCCCTAAATGTCTCCGTCGGGCACAGACCGGTGGTCGTCTGGCCCGGATAGAGGCTGACGCCGTCCGGCGGGCGATTCAGGTCGATCACATAACGCGAGTAGCGGGCTGTCAGCAGCGATGCGCCTAACGATTCGGCGAATGCGTAGAGGCGATCCAGATGCCAGTCGGTGTCGGCGACCACATCTGCCACATCGGTCAACTGCCCGCGCACGTCCGGGGGAATCAAACGTCCCAGATGCGGGATCGATATCAGTAAAGGGATGTTCCCTTGTTTCAGCGAATAGGCGTCCTCTGCCACAACGACTCCTTGAAGAGGTGAAATAGGAACAAAGCGAAGAACGAAGCGAATTAGGCCTCGCCGTCGCTAAAAACGGCGGTATCCCACTGCAATGCGTCGGCGACGTCGCGAGCGACCTGCGTCGACAATGCCAGCCGCAGCAGCCGGTAGATATCATCGGGCAGCGTGCCGAGTTCGTTTTCGCGAAATGCGAGATAGAATGACCGGATCAACCGTGGGTAGGCTGTGCCTGGGCGCCCAAATCGCTCCAACGGCAGTATCTGTACGCGCGAGACATACTGCCGCGACTGCCAGATGCACAGCGGCGTGGTCACGGCAAAGCCCAAGCCGGCGGCAACCAAGCTCAGCATCGGATCCGTCGCATCGAGTTCGCAGCCGCGATCGATCTTGTCGCCATTGGCCGAGAGATAGTGGTCGATGTGCTGGCCTATGACAGACCGCGCGCTGTATCGAATCAATTGCAACTGGTGCGCCAGCGCGGATAGCGTGGACACTTTCTCGCTGTCGAAGTCTTTCGGCAAGACCACGACGTACGGTTCAGAGAAAAGCTTGCGCCGTGCGATGCCTGCCACCGGCGTCATGCCGGTGGTCGTCACGGCGATGTCCAACTGGCGCGCATCCAGCAAAGCGTCGAGAGACGGCGTGATGCCCGACCACAGACGGATCTGATTCGACGTGTCGGCGAGACCCTTGATGACGATCGGACCGAGCGTGGCGGCGAACGAATCCACACAACCCAGGCGAATGACGCTCCGTTTCGACCGGGTCAATTGCCGGACGCTTTCGACCATCTGGTCCGCACCCTGCAACAATGTGGTCGCGTGCTCAAGCAGTCGTTGGCCGGCGACCGTGGGGCGCGCCGGCCGTGTCGAGCGGTCGAGTACGGTCGTCCCGAGCAACGCTTCCAACGCCTTGATCCGTTGGGACACCGCCGCTTGTGAGATCTTTAAGCGGCCTGCCGCATCCGAGATCGATCCCGATTCGACGACGGCCACCCATCCCTCGAGTAATTCCCAATCGGGATATCGAGATGTCGCGCTGTCGTTCGCCATGATCCAGAGCCGGCTGTCCGAAATTGAAAATAAGCACCCGCCACGCCATGGCAACGGGTGCGACGTCGCCTACCGCTGTTCTTCGCCCGGAAACCAGCCCGGCACCCAGTGGGTGCCTGCCAACGGTACGCGCGCCATGGCCGCGGCTTCGACCGTCAGCGCCACCAGATCCTCGGGTTCCAGATGGTGCACGTTCTGCTTGCCGCACGCACGCGCGATCGTCGTCAACTCCATGTTCAATGTCTTCAGGTAGTTGCGCACCCGGCGCGAACCTTCGTCGGGCTGCAGCCGCTGCTCCAGTATCGGGTCCTGCGTCGTCACTCCGACGGGGCATTTGCCGGTGTGGCAATGATGGCAGAATCCCGGCGATGTGCCCAGCGCTTGATAGTCGGGAAGCGCCGAATGCAGGCCGCCGTTCTGAAAGTAGCGGTCGCTGTTGCAACCCAGCGCCATCAACATGCCCTGTCCGATCGCTACGGCATCGGCGCCCATCGCCAGCGCTTTGGCGATGTCGGCGCCGCTGCGGATACCGCCCGATACGATCAGTTGCACCTGCCCTTTCATGTTCAGATCCTCGAGCGCGTCCACTGCCTGACGTACCGCCGCCAGCGTCGGAATCCCGACGTGCTCGATAAAACAGGTCTGCGTGGCGGCGGTACCGCCCTGCATGCCATCGATGACCACCACGTCGGCGCCGGCATGCACCGCCAGCTTGACGTCGTTGAATGTGCGCGTCGCCCCCACTTTCACATAGATCGGCTTCTCCCAATCTGTGATTTCCCGCAATTCCTGGATTTTGATCGCGAGATCGTCCGGACCGGTCCAGTCGGGATGGCGGCTTGCAGAGCGCTGGTCGATGCCAGCCGGCAAGGTGCGCATGCTCGCGACGCGCGGATTCACTTTTTGCCCCAGCAGCATGCCGCCGCCGCCCGGTTTCGCGCCCTGCCCGATGACCACTTCGATCGCATCGGCACGTCGCACATCGTCCGGATTCCAGCCGTAGCGCGACGGCAGACATTGATAGATCAACGTCTTCGACGAGCGGCGCTCTTCCTGCGTCATGCCGCCGTCGCCGGTCGTGGTCGACGTTCCCATCGCCGTAGCGGCCTGTCCCAGCGCTTCCTTGACGTTTGCCGATAGCGCGCCGAAGCTCATCCCGGCGATCGTAATCGGAATGTCGAGCACGACCGGTTTTTTTGCGAACCGCGTACCCAGCACTGTCTTGGTCGCGCACTTTTCGCGATACCCTTCCAGCGGATAACGTGACAGCGATGCGCCCAGGAACAGGAGGTCATCGAAATGCGGTACCTTGCGTTTCGCGCCCAGCCCGCGAATTTCGTACAAGCCGCGCTGCGCCGCGGTATGGATATAGTCAATCGTGCTGCGATCGTATCCCGCCGACTCTTCCTGTTGCAGCCGCGCGAATTGAACCGGTTTGGATTCCATGGCGATACCTTCCGTAATCTGAGTATTCAATATTCTTGGTTCGCGTCGGCGTTCCAGTGATAGAGCGTGCGGGCCGAGGCGATACGCTTGAATGCTTTCGGATCGTGATCGAGCCCTGCCGCCTTCAGCAAATCGCGTACAGCGCTGATATCCAACTCGCTCATCGGTTCATATTGGGCGTCGGCGCCCAGCGACTTGACGTTGCCTTTGACGTACAACACCGCCTCGTACAGTGAGTCGCCCAGCGCGTCGCCCGCATCGCCGCAGATCACCATGCGGCCCGCCTGTGCCATGAAAGCGGAGAAGCTGCCCACCGCGCCGCCGACGACGATGTCGCCGCCTTTCAGGGATATGCCGCAACGCAGTCCCGCGTCGCCGTCGATGACGAGCAAGCCACCGTGGGCGGACGCGCCAGCGCCGTTCGAGGCGAAGCCCTTGACATGCACCATGCCGCTCATCATGTTTTCAGCGACGCCGGTGCCGGCGCTGCCTTCGATGACGATGGTCGCGTGTTTGTTCATGCCGCCAGCGTAATAGCCGGCATGGCCGTCGATCAGCACCTCAACCGGCGCGTCCACGCCGACCGCGAGATTGTGCGCGCCGTTCGGCGAACGCACCGTCAGATGCCGGCCTTCGAGCGAAGCCGCATCGCCATGCAGAAATTGGTTCAGTTCGCGCACCGACGACTGTTCCAGATCGAAGATCAGGCTTTCCATACGTACATCTCCTCGGGAGCGGGTTCGAATACCTTCGCGTGCTTGATGTCCGGCAAATGCGCAAGCGAACGAAATTCCGATGCAATGGCGACATAGTCGTCGGTCTCGGCAACCACCGCCGGCTTGCAGGCGAACGGGTCGCGGATCAACGCCAATTCGGTCGATGTGCCCATCAAGAAAGTGTAAAACCCGTCCAGCGCTTCGAATCCATTCTGCAATGCGACCGACAGCGTGTCCCCCTCGCGCAGGCGCCATTCGAGAAAACGGCAGGCGGCTTCGGTATCGTTGTCGGTATCGAAATGAATGCCCTGCTTTTCCAGCTTGCGCCGAATGCCGTACGGATTCGACAGCGAACCGTTATGCACCAGACAGAAATCCTCACCTGCGGTGAATGGATGCGCGCGATCGGGTGTCACTGCAGATTCCGTCGCCATGCGTGTATGCCCCACTAGGTGCGAGCCTTTCAAACGCTCGAAGTGGTAACGCTCGGCGACTTCGGTTGGCGAGCCGATGTCCTTGTACAGATCGATCGAGCGACCGGTGGAAAGCAGATACAGCGCTGGATGCGTCTCGCGAAGCCAGCGCTTCACGCGCTCGACATCGCCCGGCACGGTGAGGATCGCATGATTGCTTTGCGCTTCGATCACCGCCTCCACGCCGCATGCCGCATTCAGTGCAGCAGTCAATGCCTGCCAGTCGAAGCGTGCGCCTTCGGCCGTGAAGCCCGAATACAGATTGATTTTTCGTTGCTCGTCGGCCAATGGTTGGCCGAAAACGGCCAAGCCTGCCGAGTCCGGACCGCGCTCGGTCATGCCGATCATCATCGGGACCATCAATTCGCCCAGTCGATCACGCAGTGCCGGTGTCTTGACCAGCAACCCTACGATTCCGCACATGTTGCCTTCTCCTAGAAGAATTCCAGATAATTTTTCATTTCCCAATCCGAGACATGCCGCATGTATTCGAGCCATTCCATGCGCTTGAGCGTCAGAAACTCGTCAGCGACCGGTCCCAGCGCATCGCAGATCACACGATCCTTTTCAAGGGCATCCAGCGCCTGCTCGAGGTTCTGCGGCAGCACGCCGATGCCGTGCTGCCGCAGTTGCGCCGCGGACCAGGTGTACAGGTTGTCGTTCACGGGCTCGCCCGGATCCAGTTCGCGTTCAACGCCGTCGAGACCGGCGGCAATGACCGCCGTTGTCGCGAGATAAGGATTGCAGGCACCGTCGGGCAGGCGTAGCTCGATTCGTTCGCCCGGCACGCGCACCATCGTTGAGCGGTTGTTATCGCCATAGCTGATGTAGGCCGGTGCCCACGTCGCACCCGTCAGCGATCGGCCGACCACCAGACGTTTGTAGGAATTGACGGTCGGGTTGCAGAGCGCGGTCAGGGCCGGCGCGTGCGCCAGTAGACCGGCCGTGAACTGATACGCGAGCGTCGACAAGCCCATGCCCGATGGGTCGCTTTTGTCGGAAAACAAGTTACGCTTGCCATCGCCGATAGACATGTGCATGTGCATGCCGTTGCCGGGGCGGTTGGCGAAGGGCTTGGGCATGAACGAACAGATCAGGCCCATTTCGCTGGCGATTTCGGAAGACGCCATCTTGAAGAACACGAAATGATCGCAGGACGTCAAGCAATCGGTATATGTGTAATTGATCTCGAACTGACCGTTCGCATCTTCATGATCAATCTGATAAACATCGATACCCACCGCGCGCATCGATTCAGTGAGTTTTTCAAGGAAGGCACGCGTGCGCGACAGTCCTTTGTAGTCGTAACAGGGCTTCGCCAGCGTGTCGCTCGGGTCGCAAGGCTCGATCTGGCCGGTGACGGAGCGCTTCAGCAGCGAGAACTCCGGTTCGAGACCGGTGAACAGCGTCCAGTTGCGCGCGTCCAGCCGGGCGATCTGCTTCTTGAGCGTCACGCGCGAATCGTATGCCCAGGGTTCGCCTTTGACGTGACCATCGCAGACCAGGCGCGCAATACCTGGCTGCCAAGGAACGGTGCTCAATGTCGACAGGTCTCCTACCGCCATGAAATCGGGACCGTTCGGTTCGATGCCGACACCCCAGATGGCGAACCCGGCAAAACCGGCGCCGCCCTTGAGAATGCTTTGCAAATGGGCAACCGGGACGGATTTGGCCTTGGCGACGCCATGAATGTCGACGAATTGCGCCAGGACGTACTTCACGCCCTGTTGCGACAGCCACGCCACGGCTTCTTCGGAGCGCTCAAAACGCGGCACGATGCCTAACTGGGCCGCCTTTGCATCCGCCGGCCCAGCCGGCAATCCACTCGAATCGTTCAGGTTCATCAACACTCCTTCACACTATCGCAGGGTGAAATGTTCGGTCATGCCTGATTGCATGACCCCGTTGCGAGCCACTGCCATGTCGACCAGAACAGCATCGATTCAGCGTGTTCGTCGTACCTTCAAAAATTTATGCGTGCGCTGCCAGCGCTTGCTGCGGCAGACCGAAGTCCACGTATGCCCCGCGACAATAGCCAAGCGGCGTTGCGCTCGAATGCGCGAAGCCCACTACCCGGCCGATCAGAATGATGTGATCGCCCGCATCCACGACCTGATGCGTCTCACAATCGAAAACCGCTGCGGCATCGTTTATCAAAGGACTTCCAGTACGACGCACGTGCCAAGCCACTTGCGCGAACTTGTCCACGCTCTTCGACGCAAACACACCGGAAACCGAACGCTGTTCCTGTGCCAGCACGCTGACCGCGAAATGCTGCGTCTGCGAAAACACCGGGTGACTTGACGCCGTCTTGGCGATGCACACGAGAATCAGTGCGGGTTCGAGCGACACCGACGTGAACGAGTTCGCCGTGAACCCACGCGGTGAACCGTCCGGTTCGATCGTCGTGACAACCGTGACCCCGGTAAGGAACGCACCCAAAGCACGGCGAAATTCGAGGAGGTCGAAAGAAGACTCGCTCATCATGCGGCTCCCTGGAGTGAGCGACTCGCGTCGCGAATGAAGTGCAGCAGGTGACGGTTGACGATTGCCGGCGCGGTGACACTCATCATGTGACGTTCTTGCGCGATCACTTCGGCGCGCCCGAACGGCGTCTCTGCAGCCATCGCCTCGGACATCGCCGGGCTCGAATTCAGATCACCCTCTCCCGTCATGAACAGCGCGGGCATCGAAAGCCGTGGCAATCGGCCGACATGCGCCCGATCGGAACGCGCGAATAACCGGTACGTGCGGGCATAGCCGTCAAGGTCGACGCCTTCCAGCAGCGAGCGGACAATACCCGCCGCATGTGCCAGGTGGCTCGGCACCGGGTCGTCGAACCAGCGTGTAATCGTCGCGTCGATACTGGCGCGATCGAGGCCACCGTTCAACGACGCAGCGCGCTGCATGACGGCTTCACGCTGGGTCGGCGTGCGGTCATAAACGGCATTGAGCGCAACGACGCTGGCCACGCGCGACGGATGTTGCAACGCGAGCTCAAGCGCGACCAAGGCCCCCATCGAATGCCCGACCACGTGGGCCGAGGCAATGTCGAGATGATCGAGCAGCGCGAGCGCTTGCGCCGCGTAATCGTCCAGTTGAGGCGTGACATCGGGCAGGCAACTCGCGCCATGGCCCAGCATGTCGTAACTGACGACGCGAAAGTGCGTCTGCAGCGTTTCGATCTGCGGCGCCCAAACGTGCTGGCTCATGCCAACACCATGGATCAGCACAAGCGTATCGCCTTCGCCTGCCACACTGTAGGCTGTGCCGCCGAACGTTCCGCAGGTCGTCGCGGGGTGCATTTCCATATCACGCTTCATTGGATCCGAGCTCTTTCAGATCCTGATAGCGGTCGCCGATACGGTGATGCGGACGGCCACCGATCGACGCCCCGAGTGCGATCACGAGTTCGTCCGGACCCGGCGCGTCGACGATCGAGAACTGGACGGTCAGATAGTGGGAGCGCATGCCCTCGTCACCTTTGTGCATCAGCGGAATCGTCACCGGGCAGTTCGGGCCGCCCCGTAGATTCGTAAAGCTCAGATAGCTCTTCGCACCCACCGCCGTACGAAACTTGTTGCCGAAGCGCAGCGTGTGAATCAGCGCCGATGCGTGTTCGACTTCGCCCGATGTGCCGACGATCGCCGCTTTGCCATAGCCCTCGACCGCCTCCCCAGAACCCGCTACCCGCAGTATCTCTGCGGTCAGCATTTCGCCAAGCTGTGGCCCGAGCGCATGAATTTCCGGCTTCAGGTCGTCGACAAAACCACGGCCTGCCCACGGATTGCGCAACACTGCCGCCGCCGCAAACAGTTTCAACGGCTTGGGCGCCACCTTGCCACCTTCGATGAGAGTGTCTTCAACGTAGGTCACCAGCTTGCGAACTTCGAGTTTCATGAGCGCTCCTTCGGGAACATGGACATCGAGGGATAAGTCGAGCGATACTGCCTCATCGTATTATGGTATACCATATTATTTAGGAAAAATATTCATATCGGCACCTGCACCGATCCGAATCTGAGATGGGACTCAGATGGGAAACACTTGTGCGTGGTGCTGATCCCATTCGAGCCAGGCCTGTGCGCCGATCGCTAGCGTCGCATCCACCGATCCCGCCGCGATGCGTACGGCGACTTCCTGTTCCCACGGCGTCATCACCGCATAGTGCAGCGTGTCGCCCAGATACGTGATGTCGCGTACCACCACCGGCAGACCGTCATTCCCCGCATGCGGCGCTTGCGCACGGATGCGGATCTGCTCGGGCCGCAACATCAGTGCACCGCCGTCCTTGGCGTTGAGCGCCGGGTGACGACCGGCGATCGGCACCGGCCGACCGTTCGGCAGCAATGCATGCGAATCTGCCGGACTGCCGGTCAACGTCACCGGCAGAAAATTGGAATTGCCGATGAAACTCGCGACGAAACGCGAGGCCGGTTTGCCGTAGAGCGCCTCGCCGGTACCGACCTGCTCAATCCGTCCTGCATTGAATACGGCAATTCGGTCGGACAGGCGTAGTGCCTCCTCCTGATCGTGCGTAACATACAAGATCGTCACACCGGTTTGCTGGTGAATCCGGCGCAGTTCAGTTTGCAGGTCTTCACGCAGTTTCTTGTCTAGCGCGGACAGCGGCTCGTCCATCAACAATACGGGCGGATCGTAGGCCAGCGCGCGTGCGATCGCGACCCGCTGCTGCATGCCACCCGACAGCTGCCCCGGCATACGGTCGCGGCAATCGGTGAGGTGCACGAGTTTCAGCATGTCGCTGACTTTGTCGCGGATTTTCGCGTCCGGCCAGCGCCGTACGCGCAGCGGAAAGGCGACATTCTCAGCGACTGTCAGATGCGGGAACAGCGTGTAACGCTGGAACACCATGCCGATGTTGCGCTTGTTCGGCGCGACCGAGAGCAGCGGCTTGCCGTCCAGCAATACGCGTCCCTCGGTGGGCGACTGAAATCCCGCAACGATATAAAGCGTCGTGCTTTTGCCCGAACCCGACGGGCCGAGAAACGTCATGAACTCGCCCTTTTTGATATCGAGCGAAACCTGATCGATGGCAACGACCTGATCGTACGTCTTGCGAAGACGTTGAATCTGGAGAAACGGTGTGCTCACGATTTACCTCTTTTAAGTACGAGCCCCAGCAACATCAGGACGACGGTCAGCCCGACCAGTAGCGAGGACGCGGCGGCGATCACCGGCGTCAGGTCCTGTCGCAGCGTGCTCCAAATGCGCACGGGCAGCGTTTGCAGCGTCGGGCTGGCCATGAAGATCGATACAACCACCTCATCCCACGACGCGAGGAACGAGAAGATCGCCGATGCGAACAATCCGAGACGAATGCCCGGCAGCGTGACGCGCCACTTCACTTCGAATGGGCCTGCACCGCAGATCAGCGCAGCGTCTTCGAGCGACGTATCGAAGCTTTCCAGCGAGTTGCTGATAGCGATGATCGAAAATGGCAATGCGATAATGAGGTGACCGATCACGAAACCGACCAATGTGCCCGTCAAGCCGATATGCAGGAAAAAAGCGTATAGCGCGACGGCCAGCACGACGACCGGCAACACCATCGGCGTCAGGAAGAACGCTTTGATCAGCGCCCGCCCGCGAAAATCACCGCGCGTCAGCACGAGCGACACCAGCAAACCGAGCACGACCGACAGCACCATCACGATCAATCCCAGTTCGACGCTGGTCATCAACGAGTCGAACCAGCCGGGGTCGGAGAACAACATGGCGTACCACCGCAGCGTCCAACCGGTCGGCGGAAACACGAGCCACTGTGAGTTGCCAAATGAGAGCGCGACAATGAACAGCACCGGCAGCAGCAGAAACAACGACACCGCGCCGCCGATGCCGAGCAGCAGCCAACGTAAAGGACCCAAACGATCGAAATCGAGCAGCATGTCAGTGCGCTCCGTTGTGGTTCGCGGTGCGGCCGGACAGGCGCACCTGCACCGCGTATAACGAGAGGGTGACGAGCAGCAGCACGAATGCCGCCGCGCCGGCCAGGCCCCAATTCAGCAATTCCTGGACGAGTTGTGCGATCAGTTCGGCCAGCATCATGTAGCTGGGTCCGCCGAGCAGTGCGGGCGTCACGAAGTAGCCGAGCGCCATGACGAAGACCATCAGCGCACCGTTGGCGATGCCGGGCATCGCGAGCGGCACCAGCACGTGCCGGAATGCATACCAACGGCTCGCCCCGCAAATTGCCGCGGCGCGCAGCGTGGTCGGATCGATTGCCCGCAACGTGGCATGCAGCGGCATCACCAGGAACGGCAGCATGATATAAGTCATGCCGATCGTCACGCCCGTGAGGTTATTCACCACGGTCAGTGGCGCATCGATCACACCGACCCACATCAGGAACCGATTAATCGGTCCGGTCTGTTGCAGCAGCACCATCCACGCAAAGGTCCGGGCAAGCAAGTTGGTCCACATCGATAGCAGCAGGATGGCGAACACGAGCTTGCTGATCCAGCGCGGCGCGATCGCCAACAGCCAGGCTGTTGGAAACCCGACCGCCACCGTGACCACGGTCACCACCGCAGCGACGAAGAAGGTGTTGCCGAACACCCGCACATACGTACTCGAACCGAACAATTGCGCATAGTTCTGGATGCCTGGCGTGGGGTCGAGAATGCTACGTAACAGCAGTGACACCACGGGCAATAAAAAGAATACGACCAGCAGCAACAACGCCGGCGCCATCAGCCGTCCCCTGCGGAACGCTAGCGTCATTTTTCTTGCCACCACTGGCGGTTCCGCAATGGTACTGACAGCATTGGACATAAAGGCTCCTAACCGGGGGGCGAGTGTTGTACGAGCGCGCAGGCGCGTGCGTGGTGTGCCGCGCGATCACACGTGATGGCTCACATCGTTTTGTCTGTCATTTCGACTGCCACGCATACCAGCGCTTCGCGATCTCGTCGCGATGATCGGCCCAGTACCTCATATCCAGATTGATCTGCGTGCTTTTGTACATATCTGGTTGAGTCTTCGCGACGTCGGCGGGCAGCAATGCGGCCGATTTCAGGTTCACCGGCGCGTAACCCGTTTCTGCAGCAAAATTGGCCTGGGCTTGCGGACCCGTTGCGCTGGCGATGAATTTCATCGCCTCGGCTTTGTTCTTCGAGCCCTTTGGCACCACCAGCATGTCGGCGGCGGTGAGGTTCTGGTTCCACGACATGCCCACGTCCACGCCGGTCTGCTGCAACGCGTGCAACCGGCCGTTCCAGAACACGCCGATCGGCGCTTCGCCCGATGCCATCAGTTGTTGCGATTGCGCGCCACCGCTCCACCACACGATCTGGTTCTTGATCGTATCGAGCTTTTTGAAAGCGCGATCGAGATCGAGCGGATAGAGCTTGTCCGGCGCGACGCCGTCGGCGAGCAATGCGACTTCCAACACGCCAGGTGCGGACCACTTATAGAACGTGCGCTTGCCGGGGAAACGCTTCAAGTCGAACAGATCGGCGTAATTCGTCGGACTGCCGTTCTTGTACGCATCCTTGCTATAGCCCAGCACGAACGAATAGTAAAAACTCCCCACCGCACCGGGCGACACGAAACGCGGATCGATGTGCGCCTTGTTCACGACCGAATAGTCGATCGGATCGACGAGGCCATCGCGCAACGCCGCGTAAGCGAAGTCGCCCTCTACATCCACCACATCCCACTGGACGTTGCCGCTTTCCACCATCGCTTTCAATTTACCGTAGTCGGTCGGACCGTCCATCAACACCTGGATACCCGACGCTTGCGAAAACGGCGTCGCCCAGTCCTTCTGTTGCGCGGACTGCGTACTGCCCCCCCAACTCGCGAACACGATCGGTGCCGTTGCGGCGCGCGCTGGCTGAAGGGTCATCACGGCCGACGCGACAGCGACCGTGCCGGTTACTGCGATGGCCACTGCACGGGCGCGCGAAGGCAAACCAAACGCTTTCTTCATGACAACTGTTCCTTAAAAAGATGAGGGGTGGCTTTCGGAAGGACACACGCGGTCTGTTTCAGCACCGGTTATTGCAACGGCGAGAACGCAGCGGGCTTCATGATTTTGTTTTCCATGATGTCCATCAGCGCCTGGATCTTTGGCATAAACGCTTGCCATGCGGGGTCCGCGGCGAGCCGCGCGCGACGAGCCTCGCGCTCGTCAAGACTGGGATATGCCCAAATATGCACGATCTGATTCAGCGGCCCGATTTCAGAGAAGAAATAACCGACGAGTTCGCCCAGATATCGCTTCTGCAATTCGATGCCTTCCTCCTCCACCAGCTTGAGATACGCAGGCACGGTGCCGGTCTTCATCTGATAAGTACGAATTTCGTAGTACATAAGACCTCTTGTTGAGCTGCGCAATCAGCGCAGAGAAAGATGGTTCAGCGCATCACGAATGGATCGGCGATCGGTTCATCCGACGTGCGTATCCATACCGATTTGGTCCGTGTGTATTCCAGCACGGCATCGAGGCCGCCTTCGCGTCCAAGGCCACTCAACCCGTAACCGCCAAAGGGGACGATCGGTGATACGGCGCGGTACGTGTTGACCCACACGATGCCGGCGCGCAGGCGGCGCATAAGCCTGTGCGCGCGTGTCAGATCGCGCGTGAACACGCCCGAAGCGAGCCCATATCGCGTGTCGTTCGCCAGCGCGATCGCTTCGGCCTCGGTATCGAATGTCATCACGCTCAATACCGGCCCGAACAATTCTTGCTCCACGCTGGGCACGCTCGACGCAGGACAATCGACGATGGTCGGTTCAAAGAAAAAGCCATCGCTGCGCTGGGCGGGACGGCCGCCCCCCGTCAGCAAGGTCGCCCCGGCTTCGAGACTCGCCTGCAGCACGGCTTCGATATGATCGCGCTGTTTGCGCGTTGCCAGCGGTCCCATCTCGGTAGCCGGGTCCTGCGGATCGCCGATCTTGATCGCCCGTGCCTTTTCCACGAGCTTTGTCAGCAGCCGCTCGCGAATGCCACGCTGCACGAGCAACCGCGAACCTGCGACGCAACTCTGGCCGGTAGCGGCGAAGATGCCCGCGATCACCGCATTCGCGACACTGTCGACATCGGCGTCATCGAAGACCAGCACCGGCGATTTACCGCCAAGCTCCAGCGAAGTGGCCGCGAGGTTTTCCGCCGAATTGCGCACGATCTGACGTGCGGTGTCCGGGCCGCCGGTGAACGCAATCTTGGCTACCAGCGGATGACTGGTGAGCGCCCGGCCGCAATCCGCACCGAATCCGGTGAGGATATTGACCACTCCGGGCGGGATGCCGGCTTCATGCACCAGTCGCGCGAAGGCGAGCAACGGCGCCGGCCCCTCCTCCGAGGCCTTCAGCACGATCGTGCAGCCCGCGGCTAATGCCGGTCCGATCTTCACGGCGGACAGAAACAGCTGCGAGTTCCATGGCACGATGCCTGCCACCACACCCGCTGGCTCGCGACGCAGGAACACCTCCATGTCCGGTTTATCGACCGGCAGGCAGGCGCCATGGATCTTGTCGGCCAAGCCTGCGTAATATCGGTAGTACTCGGCTACGTAGCCAATTTGACCAAGCGTCTCGCGGATGATCTTTCCGGTATCTGCCGTTTCTAGTTGCGCCAGCATCTGCGCGTTGGCAGCCACCAGATCGCCGAGCCGGTACAGCAACTTGCCCCGTTGGGTTGCCGTCAGGCCCGCCCACTCCGGCGCGAACAGCATGCGGTCAGCGGCCTTGACCGCGCGGTCTACGTCGTCGACGCTGGCGGCGGACATCGTCGCCCACACCGCACCGGTCGCCGGATTGATGCTGTCGAAAGTCCGCTCGGCGTTGCTGAATTCACCATCGATATAGTGCTGGAACGACTGCAACATGGTGGTGCTCCTGAGGACGGAACAGCGTTGGATGCGAGTGCTTAGGCGGGTCGAGCGGCGTGGCTAGATCCGGCGAAGGCCGGCATCACCTCTGCGATGAACCGTTCCAGCGAGCGGCGTTTGCGCTCGAAGCTCATGTTGCTGTCGAGCCAGAAGCTGTACTGATCGAACCCGAGTTCCTCATACTGCTTCAGACGGTCGATCACCGTGCCCGGTTGGCCAATCACGAGATTTCGGCGGATCTGCTCAGGCGCATATTGCGGAAACGATGCGATGTCTTCGTCGCTTAAAGGCTCGATAAAGCCTTGCTCCACGGCGCGCTCATTCTTGAACCATTTGCTGAAGTAACAGAAGAAGCGAGATAGATCCTCCACTGCAGCATCCACCTCGGCGGCGTCCGCGCCAACGAATGTATGCATCAGCATCATGATCTGGGGACGCGCAATGTTCGGGTTCGCTGCGCAGGCCGCATTGAACCGTGCCATCGAGTTGACGACTTCGCTATCGCCCTGCGCCAGCGATGCGACCTGAACATTGCAGCCGTTGCGCACCGCGAACTCATGCGAGTTCGGATCGCGCGCGGCGAGCCATAGCGGCGGATGCGGTTGTTGCACGGGGCGCGGCACCGGTGTGGTCGCGGGCCACGACCAGAACGTTCCCTCGTGCGCATAGTCGCCTTTGAACAGGCGGCGCAGCGCTGGCACCAGTTCCCGCATCCGAGCACCGGCGCTCATGGCATCGAGTCCTGGCAATAACCGTTCGTATTCGAACGAGTAAGCGCCCCGCGCAATGCCGAGGTCCAACCGCCCATTGCTCGCCACATCGACCATTCCCGCCTCCCCCGCGAGTCGAATCGGATGCCAGAACGGGGCGATGACCGTGCCTGTGCCGAGGCGGATGCGTTCGGTCCGCGCAGCCAGATAGGCCAAATTGATGAACGGGTTAGGTGCGATCGTGAATTCCATCGCGTGATGCTCGCCGATCCACGCGGTCTCGAATCCTCCCGTCTCCGCGATCTGAACGAGTTCCGTCAACTCGTCGAAAAGTTGCCGGTGCGGCGTTGCAGCGTCGTAGCGCTCCATGTGGAGGAACAGCGAAAATTTCATGATCGACCTGTTATCAAGAAACTGGGGAGGTGATGCCTGCTGCAAAGCGTCGTTTCCGATCGCTCGATCCTCGCGCCCGCAGCTGCAAAGCAGCGAGTGGTATTACGGTATTCCATCAAAACCAACAGATCAAGCATTTCAATATTATGGAATACAATAATACCGATCCGAATGGCGCAAGGCTTATAGCGTATGGGCTGCGTCTTTTTAATCGGACGCGCAGGACAAGCTTCTGTAATAATATGGCATACCACGCGTCAGCATTTCGAGGCGTTCCCGCCCCTTGGGCACGTCTTGCTGCACGCCTTACCTTGCCCTGCTATGTCCAGTTTGAAAATTGAGCGCAACGTCAAAACGCTACGGGAATTGACATTGGAAAAACTGCGTGAGGCGATCGTCCAGGGCTATTTCCGACCGGGTGACCGTCTCGTCGAGCGAACGCTGTGCGACCAACTTGGCGTGAGCCGCACGGTGGTGCGCGAAGTCCTGCGTCATCTTGAAACCGAGGGGCTGGTCGAAACGCTGGCCAACCAGGGTCCGAGCGTGGCGAAGCTGGACGCCGGTCAGGTGCAAGAGATCTACGAACTGCGTGGTTTGCTGGAATCGTATGCAGCAAAGGCATGCGCGGAAAATGCGTCGTCAGCGCACATCAAAAGGCTGAAGGCGATTCGTGAAGCGATCGAAAAAAACTTCACCGCAGGCCACTTGAACGTGGTCCTAGCCGAGACCGAGAAGTTCTACGCGGTCATGTTCGAGGGTGCCGGAAAGATCGTGGCGCAAGAGATGGTGCGTTCGCTCAATGCACGCATCAACCAACTGCGCGCGCTCACCATCGCTACGCCTGGGCGCGGCGAGGCATCGAACGCCGAGATGAA